>CAXIDO010000049.1:0-9586 GCA_964022745.1 uncultured Methyloligella sp.
GAGACTATCTTCGTCTGCACCAGGATATCGCGCTTAAATATCAAAATCTAAAAACAGAATGTCAGCTAAAACACCCTGGCGATAGCCATGCATATTGTGAGTGTAAAAGTGACTGGATAAACAAGTGGGAACAAGAAGCGCTAAAGTTCTTTAACTAGCGCTGAGCAGCCAGAGCGGAGGATTGTTTCTTCAATAAACGATCCTCATATTGATAATAACCATAGGCTCCCCAAATAAGTCCCATCAAAATATACAGCAAACGCCAGTGATCACTGTCAATAATATAACTCTCCGCAGCCAAGCCAACAAATGTGCAATAAGCTATGCCATGGTAATGCATCCATGGGCTCTCTCTAAGCATTATCCTTGCACCAAAATAAAGCGTGGCTCCTGTTAAGAATAAAAAAAGTGCACCACCAATCCAGCCAGTACTTAAGAACATGCTTAAATATAAATTATGTGGCAATTCATGATGGTAAAAATAACCAAAATAAAGAGCGCCAATGCCGATTGGGTTCTCGGAAATAATCTTTGCAGCTTTTTTATGTCCTACAAAACGCCCCTGATCACCAACATCATAACTTTGATTTAACGAAGCTCGCTCACTCCATAAAGCTTGAACCTTTGGAGATTGCAAGGCAACAGCAATGATGCCAACAAATGCGATAAGGCTCAGGAGGCAAAGAGTGATGGTTTTAACTCGTTGCCTGTTGTCTCGTGCTGTGAGGAAAAAGAAACATATATAAAAAGCACTGGAAAATGCAAAAAGCATCCATGCACCTCTGGAAAAACTCATCAAAATAGCAAAGAGAAATAAACCCATTAAAGCAGTTGCAATGAGGCCATCCCTAAAATTTCTGGTGAGTAGAATATGAAGGCAATATAGAAAGGCTGGCACAAGGTAAGGGCCCAATACATTTGGATCTTTAAAGGTTCCGCTTGCACGTTGAAATTTAGTAAAGAGTTCAAAGGCCCCAGGCAATAAACTAAAATAACCAATAATTCCTGCAAGCGCCGCAATGATTGCCCCGCAAACATAACCACTCCAAATGATTTTTAAATTCTGTTCAGGGTCTTTTGAAACAAAGGCCGCTAACGCAACAGAAAACACCGCCAAGTATAGTGAAATAATCATGTGCTTAACAGAGACATAATAGAACTCATGTGTCCCTGCTGCAATGAACCCCCCAGCTATTATGATAGCCCAGCAAGCTAGAAAAAGAGCATGAAGAGGAAGAATGCGAACCATACCGAATAGAGGCATGATGACCACAAAGACCATCATCAATAAATCACATGGTGCTGGCTCTTTGATGACAATGGCGTTTAAAAAGAACGTTAGCCAAACGAACAAATACAGCGCCTGATGAAGCCTGTTCGAGAGAGCTATATGTTGTTGATCAAATGTTGTGGTAACGCTCATGTTTAACTCAACTTAATACGCATTGTCTTTATCAAAAAGCAAGCTATATGGCGTGCATAGCATAATATAGAGATCCAGAAAGATGGACCAGTTTTCTATGTAGTAAAGGTCATGCTCAACACGTTTTTGTATTTTCTCTTCCGTGTCAGTTTCACCACGCCAGCCGTTAATTTGTGCCCAGCCAGTGATGCCTGGCTTCACTCTGTGACGAGCAAAATAACCATCAACAACATCATGATAGCTTTGGCTGGCAGCTTTAGCAGAAAGAGCATGAGGCCGAGGGCCAACAATAGAGAGCTCACCTTTTAAAACATTAATAAGCTGCGGTAGTTCATCAATACTGCTTTTTCTAAGGAAACGACCAACAGGAGTTACACGCGGGTCATCTTTAGTAACAAGCTTAGATGCATCAGCGTCAGACATGTCAGTGTACATGGAGCGAAATTTATAAACCTCAATCAGCTCATTATTAAAACCATAGCGCTTTTGTCTGAAAATAATCGGGCCTTTGCTGGTGTATTTCACAGCAATCGCAGCAGCAAGCATAATAGGAGATAAAAGAATAAGCGCTAGAATGGCAACCACTTTGTCAAACATCCATTTAAGAACAAAGTCCCAATCAGCCATCGGTTTATCAAAAATATCTATGAACGGAACATTGCCGATATAAGAGTAAGCGCGAGGGCGAAATCTTAGTTTGGTCGTGTGTGCAGCAAGACGAATATCAACCGGCAACACCCATAATTTTTTCAATACACTCATAATCCGCCCCTCTGCTGTAAGGGGTAGCGTAACGATTAATAGATCAATTCTGGATTTTCGGCCAAACTCAACAAGTTCATCATAATTACCGAGTTTCGGGTACCCTTGGATATGAGTAGGAACGCGATCATCACTACGTTCATCAAAAACGCCGCAAATACGAATGTCAGTGTTTTCAGAACTTTCAAGTTCCTTAATCACGGCAACGCCAGGGTCACCGCCACCAACGATAACAGCTCGTCGATAAATACGTCCTTCAGCGCACCATTCTTTAAGAACAGCTGCAAAAACAAAACGAGCAAATAAAAGAGAAAGAACACTTAAAATATACCAGGCGCCCAACCAAAGGCGTGAAAATGTATCGCCCATTTTTAAGAAAAATAAGCCAGTGACAAACAACGCAAAAACTAAAGTCACACCAAGCCATAATTTAGGCGTTTGGCGAATAGGGGAATTGAAAGCCTGAATGCTGTATACGTTTACAGTGTGCAAAACAAAGGCAAGCATCACACAAACAATAGAAATGCCAGAGAGATAGTGGAAAAAGTTTATCGAACTACCCTGATCAACATAGGCAAAATAACCGGCAATACCAATGCCCATAACAATAAGCATTTCAAGAAGGCGGTAAGTGCCATTTAAAACAATAGGAGAGATAAGCGAAGAGGTTTCACCTAAATTCAAACTATGTAGTTTGGGATTATCATCATTTGAAGCTACAATCCAAGGAGCTGTTCGCTTTTCAGATTTTTCTTCAAATTCATTTTCAACTTTTAGATTCTGATCAGACATACCGATCAACCCCTTTACGCAACAGAGCCACCAAAGGCAGCTTTACTAAACTCAAAACACGAGAGTGGCTTCACCATAAGAAAAAAAACCTTCAAAGAAATGAAAATATTTAAAGGTAAAATTAATTTCTCTCGATCTTTAAAAACATAGTTAATAATTCGTTTGTGCAACAGTTAAAAATCTATGAAAATCAGTTAAATACACGGTTTCTTTGACGAAAATTATCAAACTTAGTCACAAATCCGCGAGAAGTGGCAGTTTTGCCCCAGTTAATTTTTTCTGTTTGAAATAATCAAGTTATGTTTAGGGAATATGAAAAACCGCAAAGAGTTGGAAGTTTTAGTAAAATTCAATGCTATTCAGAAGAATAAACGCTCAGAGTTTATCTCTTCAGGGCTGATAAATAAAAATCAGTAATATCTGAAGCCATCCGCTCAATAGTAAATTTTTGTTTTATAGATGTTTGCAACTGTTCAGCTTGAGACATCATTCTCTCAGGTTGAGAAAGTGAATGTTTCATTGCTGAATATAAATCCTCAACATCTTCAGGCACAATAAGTTCTGTTGAGGTCCCCGTTACAATCTCAGAAATACCACCAACATCAGAACAAATGAGTGGCTTTAAACCAGCGCCAGCTTCAAGAACGATATATGGAAAACTTTCAGCTCTTGAAGGAACGACCATAACCGCCCCAAGAGCAAAGGCATCACGGGCAGGCAGCCGTCCATGAAATTTAACTTGTGAAGAAATTGAGAGGCTTTCTGCTTGGTTCTGAAAAAGTTGCATATCCGGGCCGTCGCCTACAATCGCAAGTCGAATTGAGGGAGCTTCCTTTAACAGAGAAGCAAAAGCCTCAAGTAATAGATCAACCCCCTTTAAAAGACGAAGCTCACCAATAAACAAAAATTCAGCGGCATCAGAATGAAGAGGAACAGAAATAAATTCATCAGCTTTTAGGCCATTCGGTATAACCTTGGTTCGGCAGAAACCTCTGCCAACAACATCATGATAAATATTTGAAGAATAGGCACTCTCAAAAATCAAACCATTAGTTTGCTTGGCTAAGGTGCGCTCCAGTCCTAAAAACAATTTCCCCTTTATACTCGAGGGTGAGTAATGCAAACTGCCGCCGTGTGGTGTATAAAAACTAAGACAAGGAGGCTTGCTTTTCTTTAAAGAAGAGCTGGCAAGTCTCGCATAAGCACCGCCCTTGGCCCCATGTCCGTGTAGGATTTGAGCGTCCGCATCAAGGGCAAATTTTTTCACAGCACAAAAAGCAGTATAATCGCTGAAATGCAACAAGCGCGGCATTTTTACAGATCGAACACCAAGAGAGCAGCGCTGGTTTAACAGCTCAAGCTGCGGAGTTATAGACGGGCTAACTGTAGAGCTGTCATAAATGACCCCCACTTCATGTCCCACCAAAGATTGTTCAACAGCAAGGTCAACAACATGTCTGAATAAGCCGCCAACTGGGGCGCGCAAACAATGGATTATACGCAAATTCCGGCTCATAAAAACGCTCGCATATCAGAATAACTTTAAAATGAGTATTATATTCCATCTATTTAGAGCGTTCCGCCTAAAAGTGATGACACCCCTCCCAGGGTTTTAGGAAAAGTGCGGTTGCTAGTGGGCAACTGAAGCACAACTAGAGCATTTTCTTTTATCAAAAAAATGCTCTAGAGGAAATATAACTATCTCATAATGACATGAAATAAATAAGTTTAAGTGCAAATGAATGACTTAGAAAAGCAAATCAATTAAAAAAATCTTTCTCGCACATAAACAGTATCACCTGGAAAAATCGGGAAGTTCTTAGAAACCAGTAGAGTATAACGACGCCCCTTATAAACTCGGCTGACACGGAACTTGCGCTCATTTGCACGGCTGGTGAACCCGCCAGCAATCGCAGCAGCAACCTCAGCAGTCATGCCAACCACATAAGGATATTGCCCGGCTGTCTGCACTTGTCCAAGAACAAAGAATGGACGGTAAGTTGCAACTTCAACTGAAACTTTGGGGTCCCGTAAATATTTCGCTTTTAATCGAGCAGCAATGCGGCGCTGAACTTGTTTGGTGCTGACACCGCGCGCTTTAACTTGTCCAACAAGAGGCACAGAAATATAGCCACTGTCATCTACTGTATAAGTACGAGTTAATGTCCGCTGACTATAGACAATCACACGAAGGCGATCGCCCGTATCAAGGCTATAGCTAAGAGGCCATTGACCAGTGCGGCGATACACTTCCACAGGGTTGTAATTATTTGAAACGGATTTAAATTCATCCCGAACAGCATGGGTATAAGATGTATCCCAACTTCTATCTATTCTACTAGGGCGAATGGCATGAGCAACTCGTGTGCGCCAGCCAACAGTTTCCTCAGAGCTAAAACTCTCGCTAAGCCCAAAACGAAATCCACTATCTTTAAGGGAGCTTATTCGCGAGCTATGATCAACCGGCTCAGGAATAACATCTTGATCACCAATCAATTCAAATTGGTTCTTAAAGTCTCCATCTCTATGGCTACATCCTGTAAAAATGACCATAATAGAGATCAATAGGCAAAACCTAAATACACTCATAACGCTACAAACCCATACAAATACAATTAAACTTAAGGGTAAAGATGGAGCAACATAGTTAAAATTTATCTAATATTGTTCTAAAATTATACGAATTTAAAGTTTTCTCGACTTTTATACTGAACTGTAACCATTGGTAAGCTAATTAAGGTTAAGAGATGTCATGTTTTGGTGAAAAAACCACATGGGTTGATATCATCAGTGATTAGGTAGCCAAAGATTAGGTGGAACGGAAATTATAATGTCAAACGCTAACGAACTCAGTATTACTAGCCTCTTCGATGCCATTAAACAGTCTTGGATGAAAATGGTCTTGCTTAGTTTGCTTTGTGCGCTCGGCACATTCTTTCTCACAAGTAGTATGGCTCCGCGCTATGTATCTGAGGCAAGAGTTCTGGTTGCCCCTGTCGCAAGTTATCAAAACCCCGTTGCTGGCAGAAACCCTGAAACCACGTTGGTTGATAAAGCTTCTATCTTCAGTCAAATCCAGGTCATTCAATCTAGAGATATCTTAGCAAAGGTTGTCGACGAATATGGTTTTTTAAAAAATGAAGAATTTCTTGAAAGCCTAAAGTCGAAAACCAGCGGCATCTTTTCAATGATTAAAAACCCTGGCTTACCTAAATATGAAGATATGAGCGAAGCGGTTAAACGCGAATTCGCCATTGATATGATTAGCCTTGACATCCAGGTTGTGCCATTAGCTGAGTCAAGAGTGATCGGCATTCGCTATCACAGCTCAGACGCAAAAGAAACAGAAGCCATCGCCAATGGCTTGGCCAAAGCCTATATAGAATGGCAGCGCTCAGAAAAAGTCCTGCAAAGTCAGGATGACTCAATTCGTCTTGCCCGTTTGATTGATGACTTCAAAAAAGAAGTAAAAGCCTCTGAAGCAGCCGTTGCCGAATATCGTGCTAAAAAAGGCATTTTTAAATCCAGTAGTTCAAACGTCACCCTTGATCGCCAGCAATTGACAGAGCTAAACAGCCGGATCATCGCAGCAAGAGAACGTAGAGCCGATTCAGAAATTCGCGCAAAACTAATCCGCGAAATGTTAGAACGAGATGGCGAAGTCGCCAACGCCACAGAGACCATGCGCTCACAGCAAATTCAACGTTTGTTCGAACAAAGAAGTCGTATCCAGAGATCTCTGGCTGAATTGGGCGCGACATTGCTTTCCTCACACCCGCGCCTCATTCAGGTGCGCTCTGAATTGCGCGGTGTGAACTTCCAAATCAGAACAGAAATGCGCCGCATTGTCCGCACAATGGAAAATGACGCAAAAATTGCCAGAGCGAGAGAGCAATCTCTGGTTAAAAGCTTAAACGATTTGAAAAACCAATCGACCCAAACAGATGGTGACGAAATTCAACTCCGCGCTCTGGAGCGTGAAGCCCGCACAAACAGAGATTTGTTAAACACATATCTCGCTCGCTTCCGTGATGCGCAAGCCAGAAAAGATAGCGCCATCGCGCCAGCTTATGCAACAATCGTCTCTAAAGCACATATTCCAAGCGTGCCATATTTCCCAAGACCATTGTCGTTTAGCCTACTGATCTTTGTTGCCATGTTCCTTGTTTCAATGGCCCTTGTCATTCTAAGAGCCGTCATCTCAGAAGGTGAAGACGATGAAACTTCTGAAAAAGAACAGAGAAAAGAAGGTACTCTCGGCAAAGAAGCCGATGCAGAGGCTTAAATAATCTGAAACAAAGTATATTTCTGCACATCACTATAAATTCACTCAACCAAACGAAAAGTTTGAGTGAATTTATCATGGAATATTAAGATTGCCGTGCTACAGTTGAGCTAATAATAAACAAAAAACTTAAAGCACCCGCTTTAAACTCCAATTTTAAAAAGTTTTGTAGCTGTTTAAATGATGAAATCAGAGGTCATTTTAACAATTTGAGTGATCAATTGACATAAGTAATATGACATTAGTTATATGGCATATGTAATAAGTCGTATGATGTAAGAAGCTTGACGCAAGAGTTATGGCAAATATAGTTTTAGTAATATATAAAGCTGCGTTAAACGCCCTCTATTACAGTGGGCTTTATAAGCTCTTTGCGCCCGCCACCCGCGGTGAAGGCATCATCTTCACCATGCATCAAATCAATAATGATCCAATAGAAGACTTCTCACCAAACTCAATTCTAAAAATCACACCAGAATTTTTAGAAACCACCATCCAAACCGTGTTATCAGAAGGCTATGATATCATCTCACTAGATGAGCTTTATGAGCGCCAAAAAAACGGTAACAAATCCAAAAAGCCATACGCCGTCTTCACAGCAGATGATGGTTATAAAGACAACCGCGACATCGCCCTACCGGTTTTAAAAAAATACAACGTGCCTCTAGCCATCTATGTCGTTTCTGATTATAGCAATCACCAAGGTGAGCTCTGGTGGTTCGCATTGGAAGGCATCATTAAAAAGTCGAGCTCCGTTCAAAACCCGTATAACAAAGGCGAAGTCTTAGAGACGATTACGACCGAGCAAAAATATCGTGCGTTTGATAAAATCTATTGGCCCATGCGCAAAAGCAACCAACAAGAGCAACGCGCAATCATTCGCGAAATGTCAAAGGCCCATGACTATGACATAGACGCGCTGAGCAAAGAGCTCGTGATGACATGGGAAGAATTACGCGTGCTGAATAAAGAACCGCTCATTACTCTGGCCGCTCATACCAAATCTCACTACGCCATCGCAAGATTAAGTGAAGACGAAGCGGTCGAGGAAATCCAAACGGGCATGGACATCATGGAAAAAGAACTCGGCGAAAAAGCCACTCATTTTTCCTTTCCCTACGGCAGCAATTGTGCCGCAAACAGCCGAGACTTTGAATTGGTAAAACAGTTCGGCTTCAAAACAGCGGTCACCACAAGAAAAGCCGTGCTCTACGAAGAGCATAAAGATCACATGATGGCCCTGCCACGCGTATCCCTCAACGGCGAATACCAACACCAAAGCTACATAAAAACCTTCCTCTCCGGCTTGCCTTTTAGATTGAAGAATAAATGGCAAAAACTGGATGTGAAATAGCGCGGTTGCTTTTGCGGATGCCTAGTGGGCATCTGAAGCACATAAATGGCAACTGAAGCGCCACTAAGAATTTCTTCTCTCTCACGGGCAATGGCCACAAAGTGGCCGCCCTACGAGGTGCAGCGCTTTTTTGCGATCAGCTTATCCGTACTCGTTCCGCTCCGTTCGGGCTGATCTTATGCGCTGACAGCCATTCGGCCTACGTTTTTCGCTCAGTACTCTCCACGAAGCTCCCAAAGATAAAAGCACTATCTCCCTTTACGAAGGAGGAGTGACGCCACTTCGGCGTCAGGACATGGCAGCAGGGCTGCCCGGCGCGAGCGCCGCACCTCGTAGGCCCATGAGCTTCAGCTCATGGAATAGCCGTGAGAGAGAGGAACTATCATCCCGTATTCCTCCACCACACCCTCATCCAGTCAAAAAATTACAACACTCCCCCAAAATAACGCCCCTCAATACTCTAACCATTTGACATCAATGCAAACTTTACTTTGAGTGAAGAAGTAAAAACAAAAGATACAAAGAAGAACCTCGAGCTAAATCATGTCAGAGCCCCAAACACCTACGAGCAAAAAAGCAAAACCGGCCCGCGAAATAGACGAACAAACCCAAAAACACATAGATCGGTTTTTGCAAGGCAAAGAGGTCTGGAACAAATGGGCCAATGAAATGTTGGCAAGAAAAACAGAATTAGAAAGGGTTGGAAAATGGAAAGTAGAAGAAAGAGTAGATCAATTCAATCGTTTACGTTTCATGAGTACCGATAGTACTAATCCTGATATTCAGTCTTGGTTAGATGAGGCCTCTGTAGACTTTTCTAATTACATTTTTCAAACGGATAATAATGATAAACAAGAATCTATCCAGTTAAATGATTTTGAGATAATGCAGAGTTACAAACAAATAACTATACTAGAGAAGCTTATTAATTTTGAAGGATTTATGTTTCCATCAAGTGCGGATTTTAATG
>CAXIDO010000050.1:0-9428 GCA_964022745.1 uncultured Methyloligella sp.
CCATATTCGAAAGGACTAACTACATACCATGCAGGATTCAAATACGCAGAGTTTATAAATGTAACCATTGCAAAGTGTCCAGCTCCCCATTTTTCTGCTCTCATTGTTTGATATGCATCGATGTAATTTCCTGACGCTAATTGACTGCGTGCTAACCAAAACCTTCTTATACCACTTTGAAAACCAGATACTGCCCCTGTAGTATCAATAGTTTTTAATTCTGTAATGTAATCTTGAGATTTAGCTCTGTTTTTAGCTCTTGTGTGGGATAGTGCTGCAATGCCCAATAAGGGAATTTTATTACCTATTCTAATTCCCTCATATATTGATCCCATCATTGGAACTTCTCCACCCTTAGGTGAAATGGGATTTTTTTTCATTGATGAAAGTGCTGACTCTGAGAGTTTGATGGCTTTTTTATTATCTCCTAATTCTAGATAAGCCTGTGCAGCTAATGTATTTAATGCAACTATCTCCCATGATTGGTTCACTTCTTGGCCATTAAACTGTAAAGGTTCAGCTGGGGTTTCTGTTCCTGAGATACGTTTTTTTAATGCCTTATGGCATTTGAAAAATGATGTAAATCGCCTTAGAGACAACAAGGATTGGCAAAGACTATAATGACTGTGAGTGTCCAAATTTTTGTATGTTTTTTTAAGATTGGGGAAATTACTGGCAACACCAGAAAAGTCGCCCACTTGAGCCATGTTTGTCAGCGATGTTTCACAGCCTACACAAATTCCTAAAAGGAGGACTAATATTAATTGACGAAGAAATTTCATGCGCGCCTCCCTCAATGATTGCAGTTTATAACCTGTTTTTTATCTAGGTATTTAATATAATATTATAAGTAAAATTAAAAAAAGGAAATTTATTGTTCATATCATTCGCTTTTAAATAAAAGAGGAAACATATATTTCTTATGTATAAGTATAAAAACGTTTGAGTTTTTGTTTTGTTGCTGCAACAGGGATCGTGACCCATATGGGCTAAGACAAAATAAGCTAGAGCGTTTTTGGCTTGGTTGAGCACTTCGCGAAATAGAGCCCGATCTTGGGGCTTAAGCCCGAGAGTTGCCCAGAAGAAAAAACCGCTAGATTTCTCCAGCGGCTTTAAGGTTTAAGATGTATCAAGAACGGATGATGATACTTGATTGATATAGTCAAAACAGGCTGCCACATCTTCATAGGTCAGGCTATTGTGTATCGCCTGAATTTCAACAAGGCTCATTCCTGCTAATATTAGTTTTATAATATGATGTACAGGTATGAAGGCGTCTTTGATAAAGGGGTTTCCCTCAAATTTTCTTGGATCCCTTATTATTCTATCTTGATAGATAGGTTTACTTGAACATCCGGATTGTAGATCTCGCTCTTGCTGTTTTTCCTGCATCCATTCTAAAATTTCAATTAATCGCCACCCAACCCGATTGGCTCCTAATTTTAATCGTCCTGGAAATTTTCCTTCTTTTTCAAGTCTTAAAATATGCTGCTTTGTGTAGGGGACAAGTTCGTCTAATTGTTTCCAGTCAATGATTCTGTGGTGTTCCATTTTGAGCTCCGCTTATAAAAAATTGTCGAATAAAGGGATGAATAGAATTATGATATTTAGCGTTTAAATATCGTTCTATAAGCTCAGTTAAATGGGCGGCGGCGGCTCGCAATATCGCAAAAAAACTATTGTTCAAATTTGAGATTAATCCACATTCTGTGGCGGGTTTCATTGTGATTGATTGAGCAATTCTTTGCATGATCATTTCCTCATTACATTTTTAATATATGTGGCCAAAACATAAATTAACATAGATGAAGTAACTATGTGTTAACATTGATGAATAAAGTGTAAATGATGTTTTGTATTACACCTATGTTCCCTGATGTTCAGTTATTGTTATTTATGAGGCCAAGTAGATGAGTTTCCCAGGTCTCTAAAGCCTCTTTCATTTCTGGCAAATAGCCAAAACGATTGTATACCCCAGCCACTCCACCAAATGTACCTGACTTATGATTGAGAATGCGTTCAACCACATGAGGGGGAACGCGGTGTTTCGCCATACCTGTTGCTACAGTGCGCCTAATATCATGCATACGCCAGTTATGAACTTGACTAACCTCATCAAGCCTTGCCTTAAATTTACTAATCCCAGAAACTGGACGATCAGCATCTAATTTTTGGGCCGGGAATAAGAGTTCATTATGTAAATAAGGAATGGTGTCAATTAGCTCTACAGTTGATTTTGTTAATGGAACGATGTGCGCTCTGCCAGATTTATTTTTCCCAGCTTCTAAATTCCAAAGCTGTTCTCCTAAATCAAGGTCTTGCCAGTGTAAGGTTGTCACTTCTCCTATGCGCTGAGCTGTAAGTATCAGTATTTTTGTCATAATGCCAAAAGGGTAAGCATCTTGATCAGCTGCTTTCCAAATGGCTAAAAGTTCATCATCAGTAAGGACACGGTCACGACTAATATCTTTGGTTGGTTTTTTCATGCCAGAACAAGGAGATTGTTCTAGAAGACCACGCTCTATCGCCCAGTTAAAAACCCTCCTTATCTGAGCAAAACAATGATTTGCACCACTTGGTGCGCCTCTATCAATAATGGCATCAAGGGCGTGGTTGATATCAGCCCTTGTAATCTGGTCTATATGATGGTTTTTCCAAAGTGGAAGAAAATCTCTATTTAAAATACGCTCAGCTTCTCTCCATGTTTTATTATGGCGTTTGGCATATTTTTCAATAAACTGCTCAACAAGGTCTTCAAAGCGAAGTTTGTTAGAAGAGTTGTTGTAATTACGTTTTTGAGAAGCTGGATCACCTCCAGCATTAATGTTGACTAAGGCTTCATGGGCTGAAGCGCGCGCAGCAGCTAACGATAAAATCGGATACCGTCCTATTGTGTAGCGCCTGGATTTACCATAGAAACGATAGAGTAAGACAAATGAGATTGTACCTTTGGATGTAATGCGTATGCCAAAGCCAGGAAGTTTACTATCCCAAATTTCCATCTGCCCAGAAGCTGGCGGTTTCAGTTTTTTGATTTTAAGGTCGGTCAGAGCTTCCTTAGCCATTGTCTTTCTCTCAGGTAATAAATAGGTATCAAAATGCTGAAATTTCAGCGTTCTGAGATGTTACCTGATGAGAAAATAAAAATGAATAATGTTATGTAGGATCAGTGGCTTAAGTTGCTATATGTTCCATCACGTTTGTACGCCTAATGGAACTTCTAAGCAGTAGGTCCGAGGTTCGAATCCTCGTGGGATCGCCATTCTTTATCACTTCTTTGATTTCTCAATTATTTTCAAAATAGCTTTTTTATTATTTGCGGCATCTTTGTTTGATGGATCAAGCTCGTGAGCCTTCGAGAAATCTTTATAAGCGTCTTGATGTTGCCCTAAAAAATAATAGGAAATACCCCGGTTATAATACGTATTAGAAACTTTCGGTCTGAGTTCTATAGAGGCACTATAATCGCTAATCGCTTTTTTATAATTCTTCATTCGCTTATGAACTTCTGCTCGTTGCAAATAGTCATAATCACTTTCAGGATCAGAAATCAAAGCCGCATTAAAGTCTTCTAATGCTTTATCAAGTTCTCCCTTGTTTCTATAGGCAATGCCGCGATTACTGAGTGCTAAGGCGTAGTCAGGTATTCTCTTCAATACATTGCTAAAACTAGCTATAGCCAAATCGTATTTTTCTATTCTTAAATAAACAGAGCCAAGGTTATTACCAGCTTTGACATTCTTAGGGTTCATCCGAAGAGCGCTTTGAAAATCAGAAAGAGCCTCATCATATTGCTCTTTCATGAAATACTGCCTCCCGCGATTTTCATACATGATCGATAAATTTTCTTTAGAAATCGGGTTCCCTCTAAAGAGTTTGGTGCTGATGATTTCTGAGCAAGACTTAATTGCAGCCTCACCATTTTTCACTTCGCAAGCAGTTGCTGCTGCAAAAGCACCATATGAAAAGAGAGGGTGAAAAAATAACGATAAGAAAATAGCAAGAATAATACGCGTCATAACAAACACTCCTTAAAAAGTTTCAAGGGGGCAATAAAGACAATCGTATATCTGACTTAGAAATTTTCAAAGTCTTTATATATTAAATTTATGTAACTGATTGTTTAGAGAAGAAATAAGTCTATGCCGTTGAGGTTTTTTTAGCCGTTATCGGTCTTCTTTATTTGAAAAAATTTTCTTAATTAACAGTCGGCCAAAATAAAACAAGGCATAAATTAAACAGCCAGCCCCATAGAGATAAAGCATAGCTTCAGTAAAAATTGCAAAATAATATATCCCTAACTCATACCAAGTCATCTTCCCTTCCTTTCAGATGCTCACTTAGTAAATCAAAGACTAAACGGATACGCCGACTGTTATGAAGCTCGCGGTGTGCGGTGAGCCAAACAGGAAATTTAATTGGAGGCAGCTTCGGTAAGACCTGCTCCATTCGATCATCATAAGTCCCCATTTCCTTTGACATTGCTATAATCCCAAGGTCGTGCCGTGCCATTTGCCAAGCGACAATTCCGTTTTTAGAACTAAAGCGAAAATTATCAATTTTGAGGTCAATGCCGAGTGGCTGCAAATATGCAATCATTTGATTATCGTCACCAAAACCAATGAAAACATGTGATTGAAGGTCTTTAGTGTTTTGGGGGCGTCCCGTTTTGTCCAGATAATTTTTCGAGGCGTAAAAATATCCTTCGGCTTCACCGACTAGTTTTGAAATTAGTTCAGGTTGTTCTGGTCGAACATGGCGAATAGCAATATCCGCTTCTCTTAGTTGTAAATCTCGAATTTCATTTGATGAGACGATTTCTATCTGAAGGCGAGGGGCAATCTTTTGGATTTTTTGTAAAGCGGTTGGGAGAATATAAGCCGACATAATATCACTTGCTGTTATACGCACGCGACCTTCAATTGCTTGCGATTGTCCAGAGGCTGCAAGAGAAGCACGATTGGCCGCTTCGTACATTTTCTTCATATGCTCAAGAAGCTCAACGCCAGTTTCCGTGAGGATCAAGCTCTTCCCAACTCTTTCAAATAAAACCACATCAAGATCAGCTTCCAAAGCTGCAACTTGTCTGCCAAGAGTTGGTTGCGTAAGTCCAAGAGCACGCGCAGCCGCTGTTAGAGAGCCCTCTTCAGCAGTTGCTAAAAAAGCCCGTGCATGGTTCCAGTCAAATGATACAGTGTTCCAGTTCATACATATTTGTATATATGATGGACATATTTAAGCAATTGATATTCTAATTTTGTATGGTTATCTCTTAATCAAAAGGAGATCGAGAATGCAAAAAGAAGCAAAATTTTGGGATGGTGTAGCAGAAAAATACGCTAAAACTAAAATTACCGATGAAGAATCCTATAAATATACCCTAGAGCGAACCAGGTCTTATTTAACAAAAGAAAATGAGGTTCTTGAGATTGGCTGCGGAACAGGATCAACAGCAATTCTTCTGGCAAACAGCGTAAAAACACTAACTGCATCAGATATATCAGCAGAGATGATACGAATAGGGCGCGAAAAGGCTCAGAACAAAGGTATAAATAATATTCGCTTTATGACTAACGAAGTTTCAAAAGCAGAACTCACTCCAAATTCAGAAGGACAAACTCATTATGATGCCGTTCTGGCATTTAATATCCTACATCTCCTGCAAGACTTGCCCCGCAATCTGGAGCACATAAATAATATGGTAAAGCCTGGAGGATACTTCATATCCAAAACCACTTGTAAACCGACGAATAAATTATCCTTTAAACTCTTGGCAATTTTGACAATCTTGCCTGTCATGCAATTGCTTGGAAAAGCTCCTTTTGTGAAAATCAGAAAAAGTAACGAGTTTGATAAGCTTATAACAAATGCTGGTTTCAAGATCATAGAAAGTGGTGATTACCCCGCAAACCCACCTCATAGATACATTGTTGCGCAAAAACTAAAATAATTTTTAGTTCGAATGAATAATTTCTCAACTGAGGTGTTTCACTCTCATAAATAAAATCCATAAATAAATTCATGGGAGTTAAACATGCTTAATTTAAAAACACTAATCGCAGCATTTGTAATAGGGCTATTCTCGCTCAATAGTGCAAACGCCGCGCATCACGAAGCTGGAAAATGGACTTTATCATCAGATGAATCAAAAGTAGCTTATGGCTCAATTAAGAAAAGTAAAATAGGTGAGGTTAATCACTTTACCAAGCTGAGCGGCAATGTGGCCACTGATGGTTCGGTAATGGTTTCAATAGATCTAGGCAGTGTCGAAACGTGGATTGATATTCGTAATGAGAGAATGGTCAAATTCGTTTTTGATGAAGCAAAAGTTGCTGCAACTTTAAAAACAAAAATTAACCCGGAAGAAATTAACAAGCTAAAACCAGGCGGCACAACAACCGTAACCGTAAAAGGTACACTGTCATTTCTTGGAAAAGATCTGCCAATTGAAGCAGATATGTTTGTCGCAAAATTATCAGATAAGAAAATCATGGTCACAACAGATGAAATGATCATGCTTTCAATGGAAGATGCCGGCATCAATGACAAAATCACAAAATTGATGGAACTAGCAAAACTTCCTGCAATAACAAGAGCGGCACCTGTAACCTTGCGGTTCGTTTTTACAAAAGAATAAGAGCAGCAAATATTGATTTGCGCATTAATACATCAAGACATTAAGGGAAGTGCAGTACGCACTTCCCAATCTTTTAGACATTTATCAGTTTTTGGTTCTTTAAGTTCCACAAAAAGTGCGGCGCACTTCTTCAGCAGGCAGGGGCGGTAACTCATATTTCTCAAAACCATCTTGAGCTTCAAATGGGTTTGAGAGGACTTGGACCAGCTCATGAAATAAACTAAAGTCATTATTCATACCCGCCTGAATAGCCTGCTCAACACGGTGATTGCGTGGAATGTAAATTGGGTTTCTTTCCTGCATTCCCTTTAAGCGTTCTAAGCCCGAAGACTCATCTTTGTCATGCAGATCTCTCCATGCAGCTAGCCAGTCTTGTCCAGCTTGGTGTTCTTCAAAGAGATCTAGGAAATCTGCCGAGTTAGCTCCCCCTGCAACTTGCGTTAAGTGCCGGAAAAACAATGTAAAATCAACTTTGTTTTTTGTCATTGTGATAAAGGTAGATTGCATGAATGCATCAATTTTTTCACTATTCGGCAATCCAACTTTCTGAGAGAATATTTCCAGCAAACGTTGGTGGAATGTTGGCATAAATTCCCCAGCTATGGTTTCTGCGATTTGTATGGCAATAGTTTCATCTTCATCAAATAGAGGAAGCAATGCTTCTGCCAAACGAGCTAGGTTCCATAAACCCATATTCGGTTGATTATTCCATGCGTAACGCCCCTGCCGGTCGATGGAGCTGAATTTCTTATCAGGGTGAAAAACATCCATGAAAGCGCAAGGGCCATAATCAATAGTCTCACCTACAACTTGCATATTATCGGTGTTCATCACCCCGTGAATAAAACCCAAGCCCATCCACTGTGCAATGAGATGCGCTTGGCGTTTAATAATTGAGTGAAGCAAAGCTTGGTAAGGGTTCATCTCGTCTCTTGCGTGAGGGTAATGCCGATCAATCACATAATCAGCTAAGGTTTTCACATAAGAGTTCCCCGGAGTTGAATGGTCCAAAGCTGCGAAATATTGAAAGGTCCCAACCCGCACATGACTTTGAGCAACCCGTGTAAAGATGGCTCCAGGCAAAGGCTCCTCACGCATAATCGTTTCACCAGTAGAGACAGCTGCAAGAGCTCTTGTCGTCGGCACGCCAAGAGCAGCCATAGCTTCAGAGACGATGTACTCTCGAAGAACGGGGCCAATGCTTTACCATCTCCGCCCCGCGAATAGGGCGTGCGTCCAGAGCCTTTAAGCTGCACATCAAGTCGCAACCCGTTTTTATCAACCACTTCACCGATTAATAGCGCACGCCCATCACCTAACTGGGGAGACCAGCCGCCAAACTGATGCCCCGCATAAGCCATCGCAATAGGGGCAGCATTAAATTGCATTTTGTTGCCAGCAAAAAACTCAGCCGCTTCAGAAGAGTGTAAAAACTCCAAATCAATTCCAAGCTGGTCAGCTAGAGTTTCATTGGTTTTTATCAAGTAGGGCTCTGGAACAGTTGCCGGCTGAGTGGGGCTGTAAAAGGCTTCTGGTAAGGTAGCGTAACTATGATCAAAGGAAAATTCGGGCATAAAGTTATGTATCTCTTCGCTTAATGGCTCTCTTAGCTCAAATTGATTGAATATCAATATGGGAGGGAGGCAGTGCCAAGTCAATACAGCCAAGTCAATACAGTCAAGTCAATGGATGGAGTTTATTGAATGACGGCAAGAAACCAATATTGGCAATTATTGCCTTTCTAAATCCAATAACCATTCCTTGCGAGCCAGTCCCCCAGCATAGCCGGTTAATTTACCATCCGATCCAATAACTCGGTGACAGGGAATAATGATGGCAAGCTGGTTCATGCCATTCGCTCTGGCAACTGCGCGCACAGCTTTGGGGTTGCCAATGCGCTGGGCTTGCTCCGCATAAGAGCGGGTGACACCATAAGGAATGGTAAGCAGCTCATCCCAAACGGATTTTTGAAAGTCGGACCCATTCACTTTAAAAGGTGTCGTGAACTCTTTCAGCTCACCCTTAAAATAAGCAGCCAGATCATCTTCAATCATCTGAGTAACAGGGCTCCGTCCGGGAACAATAGCGACCTTTAATGATTTCCGCATTTTTTCAATTTCACGCTCCAGCCCGCGCCGGTCTGTAAACTCAAGCAGGTAGAGATGCGTTTCATCAAAAATAGCAACCATGCTTCCAAGGGGCGTGTCGATCCATTCAGCTTTTAAAACTTTGTGGTTCTTGTCATTCGGAGCTGATCCCATAATGCTCGAAAATGCATCACGAAACCCACTGCCAGATGAATAACCAGCGTCTATTTGAGCATTAATAATCTTGTCACCTTCACGTATTGTTTTCAAAGCAATCCCCATTCGCCACGCCCTTGAATAGGCTGTAAATGTCATACCGTATCTTTTTTTAAACTGCCGCCGCACTGTCGACGGTGTGTAGCCAAGTTCTCGAACATCTTTGTCAGTCCACCGTCTTGTTGGCTCGCTTTCAACCATCTCCGTTAAATGCTTAACCATATCAGAAGGCTCTGACGGGTTCAAAAGAGGGCGGCATCTTTTACACGGCCTAAACCCGGCAAGGAGTGATGCTTGTGCTGTTTTGAAAAAAAGACAATTTTCACGTTTTGGTTTGCGAGCCGTGCAAGTTGGCCTGCAAAATATCCCAGTGCTTGTGATGCCAGCGAAAAACACTCCCTCATAGGAGCTGTCCCTGTTAATCAGAGCCTGGTAATATTCAGTGATTTGCTGCTCGTCAAACATCTAGATCTAAGCACCTTTCATCA
>CAXIDO010000051.1:0-9428 GCA_964022745.1 uncultured Methyloligella sp.
AGAACTAAAAGATAAACTGCTTCGCCAGGCTGCAGATATGGAAAATTTGCGTCGCCGGACTGAACGCGAAAAGCAGGATATGGCCAAATTTGCTATTACAAATTTTGCCAAAGACATTGTAACGCTCGATGACAATTTGACACGCACTCTTTCAGCTGTTCCTGAAGGGGCTGTGGATGAAGACCCTGCTCTTAAAGCTCTTGTTGAAGGCGTTGAGATGACAGGCCGTGAGTTAACAAGAATTGACCCTAAAGGGGAGATCTTTGATCCGAATTCTCATCAAGCTCTATTTGAAATTCCAAACCCAGAGATTACCGCAGGTACTATTTTAGAAGTGGTAGCTCCAGGATTTACTATTGATAAAAGAGTGTTGCGCCCGGCTATGGTTGGGGTTGCTAAGGGCGGTGAAAAGCCAAAGAAAGCATCCAAGACTGAAGACAGCGCTGAAAAAGCCTCAAAATCAGATGGTGATAAGAAAGCCTCTGAAGAGAAAGTTGATAAGTCTGTTTAAAACATTACTTCTTTCTTGAAGTAGCTTTGACTATATATTTGTAATTTAGAAATTAAAAAAGCCTCCTTAAAAATTTAAGGAGGCTTTTTACGCAAAAACAGGTACGCAGAAAACACTTTTACGCGTTACAAATACAGTTCATGTACGCGTGACCAATTCAATATATGCTATGCGATACCTAAACATAGTGGGGGAACGCATTACTTAAAATAAAGATCGGTTCAACACTTAACCAAACAATGGTGAAGCTCTAGAGCACTGTTTTTTGTAAAATACAATGAAATGCTCTAACCATATATAAAACGTCAAAATATACTTATGTGATTGCCCGAAAGATTATTTATAATTTGAGCTGATTCGGTTAATAATCCGTAGACTTGGCTTTCATACTTTTTAAAGGTTTTATAAACTCTTCCGTCTAGCGCTTTAAGACGCGTCTCACATAATCCATAGTGATCAGTGAATTAAGGTTTCTATTGCCTTTTGCCAGATTTGATATTTTTCTTTTCTCCAGCTATCGCCTTCAGTTGGTTGGTATTTTTTCGAATGTTTCCATTGCTTAGAAAACTCGTCCAAATTTCCATAAAGTCCACATTCAGCTCCTGCTATGTAGGCAACACCGAGTGCTGTGGCTTCTGAAGTTTTACTCACCTCAACATTGCAATTTAAGATATTTGCTAAAAATTGCATGGTCCAGTTTGAGTTTGTCAGTCCGCCATCTACTCTTAAAGTTTGGGGAAGTGAATTGTTCATTGCATTAAACAAATCTCGTGTTTGAAATCCAACTGCCTCTAAAGTTGCGCGGGTAATTTCTGCTTTTCCTGTTCCTCTTGTCAGGTTTAACAAGGCGCCTCTTACATCAGCTTGCCAATAAGGGGCCCCTAGACCTGTAAAAGCTGGGACCAAACACACCGGGTCTTCTTGGTTTGAGTTTTCTGCCAACTCATCACACTCTGCAGCTTCCTCTATTAGATTAACCTCGTCTCTCAGCCATTGAACCCCAGCGCCTGCGATGAAAACAGACCCTTCAATTGCATAAGTTGGTTTTCCTTTGATTTGATAGGCAATCGTGGTTAGCAAACCAGGTTTTACATCAGAAATTTCCTCTCCAATATTTTGGAGGGCAAAACAACCGGTGCCGTAGGTTGACTTAATATCTCCATTTGTAAAACAGGCTTGACCGATAAGGGCTGAGTGTTGATCCCCTGCCATTGCTTTGATTGGGATTGTAGTTCCAAATAAGCTTGGAGTTGTATGGCCGAACTCATCAACGGTATTCATCACTTCTGGTAAAATCTCAGGGGGGACATAAAAAAGCTCTAGCAAGTCTTCATCCCATTCCCCACTCACAATATTATAAAGCATTGTCCTCGAAGCATTTGTGGCATCCGTTTTATGTTCCTTGTCACCCGTTAAATTCCACAGAAGCCAACTGTCTATCGTGCCGAAACAAAGCTCACCGTTTTTAGCTCTTTCTCGAAGCGGCACTCCTTTAACTTCAGTGTCGTCCAATAGCCATTGTAGCTTTGTTGCACTGAAATACGGGTCGAGTAAAAGCCCTGTTTTTTCTCTCACCAGGGCTTCTTTTCCTGCCGCTTTTAATGCACTACAAACTTTACTTGTTCGTCTGTCTTGCCAAACGATTGCGTTGTAAACAGGCGTTCCCGTTGCTTTCTCCCAAAGGACTGTTGTTTCTCTTTGATTGGTTATGGCAAGGCTTGCGATTTCGTCCGGGTTTATTTTTGCGCTTTTTATGGCAGCTTTGGCAGCTTTGTGTGTGGTTTGCCAAATTTCAATTGGGTCATGTTCAACCCATCCAGATTGGGGATATATTTGCTTGAAGGGAAACTGACCTAAACCGATAACATCCTGATTTTGATTAAAAATGAGAGCTCTACTTGACGTGGTTCCTTGGTCAAGGCTGAGGATATATTTTTTCATGCCACTCCCTCTTCTCATTCTCTTGATACTCAGGTCAGGACCCACTAATCATATTTGATACAACTCAGGCCGACCTTGTTGCTCTTGCATCCAGCTTTTCAATTCATTTCTTTGTTCATTGGTCATATGCAATCCGAGTTTGGTGCGCCGCCACAATACATCTTCTGCTGTCGTTGCCCATTCGTGGGTCATTAAATATCTGACTTCTCGCTCAAACAGTCCCGCGCCAAATTCTTTGCCCAAATCTTTTTTTGACTTAACACCTTTTAAGAACCAATCGCTGCGCCGGCCATAAGAATTTAGCCAACGGTTTCTCATCGAGAGAGGTAATAATACATATTGTTCATGAAAATCTTTTAGCCACTCCTCATGACCAACAGGCTCAAAAGCTGCGTAAGGCACCTCTTTCGTGCGGCTAGTACCCAGGCCCGCAAAAAATGGTTTTAAAAGGTCGACTGTATCAACGGCTAATTTTCTAAAGGTCGTGATTTTTCCGCCATATACATGAATAACCGGCAGGTCGGCTGCTTTATCAACGGCCAGTTCATAGTCACGGCTCACCTTATGTGATGCCTTATTTTCTTTTCCCGTAGTTTCAAAAAGCGGCCTCACACCAGAGAATGTCCAACTAACATCTGAGCGTTTTAGATGTTTTCTGAAATCTCTATTAACTGCGTTTAGTAGATATGTAATTTCTTCTTCGCTTGCTTCTACCTTTTTTAAAGAGGAAACATGCTTCGCTTCGGTTGTGCCGACAAGAGTGAAAAACTTCTCATAAGGAATGGTGAAAATGATGCGTCCATCATCTTGCTGCAATATAAAAGCCTGCTCTAAGTCATAGAGCTTTGGCACTACGATGTGACTGCCTCGAACAAGCCTGACCGAGCGAAGCGGTTCTGATTTTTCTGCTTCTTTGATGAATTGATTTACAAACGGACCAGTTGCGTTCACCAACGCTTTAGCTTTTACACTTTCCCCGTTTGAGAGAGTGATGAACCAATGCCCGTCTTCTCTTTTGGCTGACGTGACTTTACAATTTGGCCTTATATCAGCTCCTACTTGAGCGGCTTCTAAGGCGTTAAAAATAACAAGCCTTGCATCATCGACCCAGCCATCCGAATATTCTAGCCCTTCTATAAAATTATCTTTCAAGACAGGGCTAAATTCATTGTTTTGAAATGACCGTTTTAAGGTTGGCGCGAAGCTTCCAAGTGGGCCGAGGTGGTCATAAATCCACAAGCCCAAACGAAGGAGCCAAAATGAGCGCATGCCTTTTTTAAAGGGGAGAACGAAACGAAGAGGTTTGATAAAACCTGGTAATAGCTCCATTAATAATTTGCGCTCTAAGAGTGCCGAGCGGACCAGTTTGAAATCTCCAAATTCAAGGTAACGTAAGCCGCCATGTATTAATTTTGTACTGGCAGAAGATGTCGCCGAGGCCAGGTCCCCTTGTTCGCAAAGACAGACTTTTAATCCGCGCAGCGTTGCATCGCGCGCAATGCCCGTCCCGTTGATACCACCACCAACGATAAGCAAATCATAAGTTTTTGCGGATTTGTTTGTCTGCTCCATAGCGGGAGGCCCATTTTCAGTTAATTCTCCTTATTTAAGGAAACAGAGAACGGGTTAAAAAGCAAATTAGAATGCGTAGGGATACACTGGAATTTTGTGTCTACTCCTGCCGCATTGCCTTACTTCAGAGCGTGCTGCACTTTTTTACTTTAGTGTCGTTGCACTTTCTTACTTTAGTGCCTGTCGCACTAGGGCCTCAGCTCTAATCAGGCCGTTTCCAAAAACAGGATCGCGCCCCGGGGCGCCTAAATCTTTTGAGCTCAGTTCTATAGCTTTGCGGAATTCTTTTAGTTTGATCCGTTTATTACTCTTTCCACCACTTTTGCCAGTTCGTTTACTCTCCAACGCTAATGCGCAGATGCCACTGAAAATGGCTGCTCCATAAGAGGTGCCACTTCTTAGTTGGATATCGCCACTGCCATTTGCCACCAATACATCAACGCCGGGTGCAGCTATATAGACATAAGGCCCTCTGTTGGCTTTTGTATATATACGGTTCTTGGCGTCTGTAGCTGTGACGGCAAATACACCTGGCTGGGCCGCTGGAAAAGCGAAAGGTGCCTTTTTTCCATTATTACCAGCAGCTGCTACCAGCACGACATCCAAACTTAAAAGATTGGTGATACTGTCCCTAATGTATCTATTTTCAGGGCCGGCAAAACTCATATTGATGATGTCGACATTTTGTTGAAAGGCCCAATCGAGACTTGAGATAATGGCTTCAGCTGAATTGAGGTGCGCGCCTTCTTTTGTTGTATCAAAGGCTCTGGCAACATAAAGCTCGGCTTCTGGAGCAGCCCCTTTAAAGCTATCATCACCACCACCAATAAGAAGGGCAACTGCGGTGCCATGAGCTGTTTCGTTTACAGGTGCTTTATCGAGGGCGTCAAATTTGCCTCTGATTGCGCCGAGTAATGCCGGGTGATCTTCATCCACACCGCTATCAATTACAGCTATTTTTACAGCTCGACCAGAGGCGAGTTTATGTGCTTTGTTTATTTCTGCTGCGGTTTGAGAAAAGCGTTTAATCACCGCTTTGTTTGCATCTCCATTAAGCTCATAGATATGATTTGGCTCAGCGCCCAAAACATCTTGCTCTGCTAATAGCTGAGCGCGAACAACGGCAACCGGTCGGCCGTCGGGGATGCCGAATTTGACAAGAACACTTCCAAGGAGTGAGAGTGCTTTTTGTGACCTGACAGTTAGCCCATATTCACTTGCCAAACGCGCGACAACTCCGCCATCAGCGTTGATCGTAACCAACACTTCATCCGGAACATGTGCACCGTGAATGGCCTGAATTGGGCCTTTAAAATTTTTAGGTTTGTTATTTATTTGAGCAACGTCTGGTGTTTTTGAGGTTGCTTCTTTTACTGGCTTTGTTTCTGGCGCTTTACAGGCCCCTTCACTATTAGAGTTATTACCATCATTTTGGCTGGTGATTAGCTCTGATAATTCAGCTGGTAGTTCATTAATGGCTGCCCCTTCATTTCCTGTACAACTTGCGGCCGAAACAAGTTGGACAGGCATTGAAAACATGACAGCAACCAGCAGACAGACTTGCAACAGTTTTATTTTTAAAGTTTTAGCTAACACTTTGTTTGCCCTTCTTAAAAATTCTTAAAAGCCTAATACTGACCTCGAGTTTCATTTCATCCCAGACTATTTACTTGTTTGCTTTCAGGATGAACTGAGAGATCAAGTTTGAATTTTCTTTAAATTGCTTTTGTCTGTCTTTCAGAACTGGCAGATCATCTCGCTCAATAAATCCTAAGACAAATAATCCGCTGGCGGTTGGGCCGTCTATGATAATCGTGCCAGTGTCATCGAGATATTCAGCTACTTTTTCCATTTGTGCATTATCTGCAAATTTGACGATTGCTGTTGAAAGAATTGTATATTTTTCACCGCTTGCCAGATTATACTCTGTTGATTGAGATTGGCCTGCACCTTGATAAAGCAAGGCTGATTGACTAAGGCTAATCACCATCATTATGGCGCATGCGCCCCAGGCCAACTCAGCAGGTGCTGCTGAAAGAGGGGCCAGAATTTTCTCTTTTAACCAAGACAACACATTGGTAGTGCTGTTATTGAAAGATTTTTCTTGCGGCGTGCTTGCCACATCTTGCATCAAACGTTTTAGGCCATCTACCGGTGCTTGCAGAGTTTCATTGGCTGTGATTGTTGCCATGCGCTCAGCTTCTACTTTTTCAAGAATAAAAGACGCGTCCGGGTCATTATTCAGCCACTGAATTACAGCGTCTTTATCTTGCCTTTCAATTTTTCCTGAAAGGTAGAAAGGTAATAAGCTCACTAAATCTTCGTGTGAATATTTATCTGTTGAATATTGCTCTTTTGAATATGGGTCTGTCATTTTTACGGCCATCCTCTATCCACTCCTGCATCACACAAAATTTCATGTAGATTTTTGCGCGCGTGAAACAGGCGGGTTTTAATTGTGTTGGCAGGGACGTCTAGGACTTCAGCTATCTCATTTATGCTCATTTCATGATAGTAAGCGAGATCAATCACAGCTGCGTGTGTTTCGCTTAATTTAGAAATGGCATAACGGAGTTGATCTCCTTTATCACCCTTCATTAGCTCAATTTGCGGACTATCCGCATCGTCGACCATGGCTTCTGCCTGACCGTCACTCATTTGAGCCTCTCTTCTTTTACGCAAGTAAGAGATGGACTTGTTATAGCTTATGGCAGTTAGCCAAGTTGTGACAGAAGAGCGACCTTCAAATTTGCCAGCAGAGCGCCAGCAATCCAGAAACACTTCATTTACAATATCTTCAGCCATGATCTCATCTTTAATTTGACGTAAAATAAAACGGTAAATTCGCTGATAATGCCGGGCATATAGCACTTGCATGGCGCTTTGATCACCATTTTTAAGACGTTCCATTAAATCAACGTCTCTATCTTTACTATTATGTTCGTTCATATCATTCACTTTACCTGACCATACGTCGTTTCAATGAGGCATTTGGTTCATCAGTTGTTCATCAAAAGCTGAATTTACTTAAAATTACTCATAAAAAAAGGCATAATCTATAAAAATTTCTATTCTTTGTGAACCTGATGGCACTTTACTACGACCAATGAGGCACAGAAACCTAGAACAAGCTATGGAGCATTATAATGAGCACCTTTCGTAAATTAGGTCATAAAAGAATGACCGATCTAGGCCTCTTTTCTTGTCGTATGCCACTTTCCTCTTATAGGTCACCTGGTAGCACTCCTTTGAAAGAGAGCCCGCCACCCTCGGTTAAACAAAGTAAATTAAGGCAAACAACAAGCCCTATTGCTCTGGCAATTGCGCTTGTTTTTCCGCTTTTAGGCGTCTCTATGTCACCTGCTTTTTCCCAATCAGCAGAGCAGATTATTAATAAAGGTGATATAGCCATCACTGGTTTTTCTGGCCTTAAATTCCCTGATGGAGGGCTTCCTCCTGGTGTTGATCCCCTGGATGAGACCTTTATCGACCCTGAAGGGGCAAGTCTTCGCATCTTCAAAGCGCAAAATATGGGTGGCCCAGCGCAAGGACAATTGGTAAATTTACCCGCTCCTTTTGAAGTGAAGGCTGACAAAATCGGCCAAGTTTTTGGGCTTGCATATGATGATGGCGACAGAGGTGAAGGCTTGCCTAAAGTTCCGAACCTTTATGTGACCTCTTCCGTTTTACACGGCCTTCAAATTGTTGGGCCTGACAGTGATGGAGACGGGCGCAAGGAACGTTTGAAGCAAGGACAGGCGGACGCTGAATTTATGGATGGCCAGTTTGGCACCAAAAATGGTGGTACGCCGGGCGCGATCTGGAAGGTTGATGGATTAACTGGCGAGGTGTCCCTCTTTGCGAATGTTAGTTTAAACGGAGAAGATAATTCTGGCCCCGGGCTTGGCAACATTGCTTTTGACAAGAGAACAAAACAACTCTTTGTAACAGACCTTGATACAGGGATGATCCACCGTTTTGACATGCAAGGCCAAGACCTTGGCAGCTATGATCATGGTACCACAGGCCGCACAGCTAAAGGTCAGGCGCCGAAAGCTCATGATGCGTCTAACCGGATGGATATTACCAGTGGTTCATTTAAAGCTGATACCCCCTCTACATGGGGCTTTGCAGCGCAAGAGCGGTTGGTTTACGGCCTGCAAGTGCGTGGCAAACGGCTTTATTATTACGCCGCTGACGGGCATATGATCATGTCGGTTGGGATTAATCCTGATGGTAGTTTTGGAGCTGCCAACTGGGAACTTGATGTTTCAAGTGAGAATGCTCATCCTGTGACAGACATTGCCTTTGATAATAAGGGGCATATGTTCCTCTCACAGCGCGGTGAACTGCAAAATCCATATGATTATGCAAGTTTTGCAAAATCTAAACAGTCTGACGTGCTACGTTATCACCCGGAAACTCCGGATGACCCGGCAACGCCGAGCCGCTGGGTTGAAACGCCAGCCAATTATGCGGTTGGGTTTGAACCGACACATAAATTAGCTTTGGGCGGCATTGACCTGCAATATGGCTATAACCCGGATGGGACAATGAACTTTGGCTCTTGTGATGCAACCTTGGTGAAAACTGGCGATAATCTTCGCTACAATGAAGATTTGAAAGATCAGTTAGCAAGCGGTGGACCATTTAACGTTCACGGTGTGCAACTCACTGATAAATCTCTCACAAGACCTGAGAACACTCCCCCTTGGGCGAGTTATTTCCTCGATTTTGATGGCCTTTTTGATGACCCTGAAGTGAAGGGCTATGTGGGCGACACTGAAGTCTACCGTCCTTGTGAAGGCCAAGTGGGTTATAATGATTATTATCCTTACCCTTGGGATTTACCTGAGCCTGAAGATTACCCTGGTGACGATATACCGCCAGGTGGAAAAGGCCGCTGTGTGACTGTTAAAGCAATTGATTATTTCTGTAGCTTTGCAGGTGAATTACAAATTGATCTTTACCTAAAAGAAACGGCTGGCATTGGTGCCAATAGCATGAAAGCGAAGTCTTTCACGCCTGGAATTGATGTTACGCCCAAAATGCAGACCATCCCTGGTCCCCTTTCTCCTTACACGCTTGATGTATTAGGTGTGCTTCCTAATGAGAATTATGACCTTGGTGTTTGTCTCTACAACAAAGCTGACGCTGATGCTGGCGGAGAGTTTCCATGCTGTAAAGCTGTACTCCCTCTGAAGGCCCCTGCGTTTAGCTGTGCACCGTAAAGGAGGCTGAAATGAACTTTTTTAGACCCTTTGACGACAAATATAGAGATAAACCTAAAAAGGCCTCTTCTAAGGCTTGGGAGAAAGACATGTTACCTCAAAAAAACAAAGGATCCACATTACGCTGGATTAGTGCCATTGGGCTAGGTCTCAGCCTTTCCCTTGGCGCCCTA
>CAXIDO010000052.1:0-9373 GCA_964022745.1 uncultured Methyloligella sp.
TTTCAAAGGATCATGGCGTCGTTTGTGAAGGCGTCGCAGTTGCATTTCCTGGCCTATGGTCAGCCAAATTTTTATCAGATGAATGCCATCATTCACTAGCATTTCTTCAAAGCGCGGTGCTTCTTCTAAAAAGAGTTTATGTTGAGCCTCCGAGCAAAAGCCCATAACCGGCTCGACACCAGCCCGGTTGTACCAAGACCGATCAAAAAATGCCATTTCACCAGCGGTTGGTAAATTAGCAATATAGCGCTGAAAATACCATTGTCCTCGCTCAGTATCAGAGGGCTTGGAAAGCGCGACGGCATGAGCATGACGTGGATTTAAATGTTGTTGGAACCGATGGATGGTGCCACCTTTACCAGCAGTATCTCTTCCTTCAAAAACAACAACAATCCGCTCGCCTGTGTTAGCAATGGAACGTTGCAGTTTTAAGAGTTCAATTTGAAGGGCTGTTAATTCCTTTTCGTAGGCCTTGCGCTTCATGCGATCTTCATAAGGATACCCACCACTTGTAAGAGCATGCTCTTCAATCCATGGGTCAAGTTCAGGGTCTGAAAGGTTGAAGTTTGTTATCGCCTCTTGCCGTTTTTCATTGCTCATAAATTGACGTCCCTTTCTTTCCGCACAAAAAAAGCCTACAACTTTCGCAGGTAACATATAAATGAAACAGTTTTTGTTTATTTATGCCAGATCTTGTCTAATTAGGGTGGAAGTAAACCATAGGTGAAGTCAATGAGCTTTGAGGTGTTCTTTGAATTTGAGCACAGATTATTTATTCAGTATAAATAGAAAGCTAAAAAATCATCATTTTGGGGCAATGATAAAGTCAAAATAAACCATCCAAGCTGCAAAACCTTTAATATAATGAATAAGTTTTGAGGTTTACAGTGAGTAAGCAACTAAGAAGTTTTAAAGTGAGGTGCTAGATATCTAGGGCTCACTAAACGCAATATTAAGTGAACAGAGACGTGAAAGAACAACTCTCATCAGCCTTTTATAGGCTCTTAAGCACCTGGCCTTTTATGCTGTTCACAGCACTGGTCTTGATCATCATCAGCAACTTTACAAGCCTTTCATTTTCAAGTGCATTATTTGCGTTCGTATCAGCCGCATGTGGCCTGGCTTGGGCCTCGGCTCCTCTTGCTAAAGAAAGAGAGCAAAACGCAAAAGTGGCCCGGTCTAAAACTGCCAAAAGAAAAAATGAAAAAATCATTTGGGAGCAATTGATAGAATCTATCCCAGATCCGGTTTTCATTTTAGGGCCACAAAACAAACTGCTTTATGCCAACGAGCAAGCTAAAAACATATTCAATATTAAAAGGTTAGGTGTTGGCATTTCAGCCATCATTCGCACACCCAAATTGTTAGAAGCGATTGATGCTGTCACAGAAAGCAAGGAAAAGAAAAAAATACAATTGGTTGAGCGCACTCCAATTGAAAGACAATTCACCGTCAACATCGCATGGCTAGCAAGGGAAGATAAGTCAGACCCAACAATCCTGGTCCATTTCAGAGATTTAACTGAGCAAGAGCGTTTAAACAGAATGCGCGCAGATTTTATCGCCAATGCCAGCCATGAATTAAGAACACCTATAGCCTCTTTACTCGGCTTTGTTGAAACATTACAAGGACCGGCTAAAAACGATGAGGCCGCAAGAGAGAAGTTTTTAGGCATTATGGCTGTTCAGGGTCGAAGAATGACCAACTTGGTTGACGATTTATTGTCCCTGAGCCGTGTAGAAATGAACGCTCATAAAATACCAAATGAAAAAGTAAACCTTGTGACACTCTTGCATAACACGATGGATAGTCTCACCCCCCTAGCTGAGCAACAAAATATCAAACTTGAATTCGAAGAACCAGAAGAAGAGTTCGTAGCCATCGGTGAGGAAGATGAGTTATCTCAAGTTTTTCAGAACTTGGTCCACAACGCGATCAAATACGGCAAAAGCGACGGTGAAGGTTATGTGCGTTTGTTTTTAGCTCACATAAAAAGAGATAAAAACAAACAAGAGCAGATTAAAGTCATTGTAGAAGACAATGGCATTGGTATTGCGTCGCATCATATCCCGCGTTTGACAGAGCGTTTCTACCGCGCCGATATAGAACAAAGCCGGGAAAAAGGTGGAACAGGCTTAGGTTTGGCAATAACCAAACATATCATCACCCGGCATCGCGGTGAATTAAAGGTCAATTCTCGCAAGGGCCATGGCTCAATTTTCTCCGTATTGCTTCCAAAAGCATAAACCAAGTTAAGTGAGAATTGCCAGCCAACAATCAGCTTTTGTTAAATATTACTGAATTCTTAATAGAAAAGATGATCAGTACGCTTGTTTAGTGACAAAGAAAATTGACCAAAAGCAGGGTGTGGATAACTTTTTCTTTTAAATCAAAGGGTTGAGTTGTCATAATATTTTTGCAAAAGTGTCATAAAACTCTGGTCAAGGGCCGCTAGTTTTGGCAGCGCTCGTCCTAAAGTTTTATTCGTATTGTGTACTGAGTTGTCGAAAAAGCTTGGGATAGCATTTTAAAACATGAAAATGATCAAATACTCTTAAGGGAGTTCCCCATGAATAAGTTTTTAATCGGAGCAGTCGCTGTTCTTTCAGTTGGTACATTAGTGAGCTCACCTGCATTAGCAGATCAGCGCAAGCACGTATCGGTTGCAGGTTCATCAACTGTATTACCTTACGCAAACATCGTTGCTGAAGAATTCAAAAAAGCTTTTCCTAAGCACAAAACAGTGATCGCATCAGGCGGTTCTTCAAAAGGCATTAAGCTTTTCTGTCAAGGTCTTGGTGAAGCAACAATTGACGTTGCAAACGCATCTCGCAAGATGAAAGAAAGCGAAGTTAAGAAATGTGCTGAAAAAGGCGTGAAAGAAATCATCGAAGTTCGCTTCGGTTATGACGGAATCGTATTCGCACGTGACGCAAAATCAGAGTGGAAAAACTTCGCTCTTACACCAAAAGACGTTTACCTGGCTCTTGCTAACGTAATTCCAGTAGGCGGCAAATTGGTTGCTAACCCAAACAAAACTTGGGACCAGGTTAACCCAGCTTTCCCTAAATGGAAAATCACAGCTTACATTCCTGGCGAAAACCACGGTACACGTGAAGTTTTCGAAAAGAAAGTAATGCGCGCTGGTTGTAAAGAAGTTGGCGGTGAAAAACTTCACCATGCGGCTGTTGTTGCTGCTGGTAAAGTGACTGTTGAAAAGAAAATCAAAAAAGCTGCTAAGAAACTTTGCTACAAAGTACGCACAGACGGCGCTTCAGTTGATATCGCTGGTGACTACACTGAAACTCTAGGTCGCATCGACAGCAACAAGCAAGGCATTGGCGTTTTCGGTCTTTCTTTCTACGAAAACAACACAGACAAGCTTAAAGTTGCAACAATGTCAGGTATCGCGCCATCAGTTGAAACAATCTCAACAGGTAAATACCCAGTTTCACGTCCACTATACTTCTACGTGAAAAAAGCACACATCGGCAAAATTCCAGGTCTTAAAGAATACATGGAATTCTTCACATCTGAAAAAATGATCGGTGAAGACGGACCACTAGCTGAATATGGCTTGGTTCCAATGCCTAAGAATGAGTTTGATGAGCTGAATGCAGCTATTAAAGCTCAAAACGTAATGTAATTACGTTGCCAAATTTATCCAGGCCAGAGAGATCTTTGATTAAAGAAGTGATCTCCGGCCTGGTGATTTTAAAAAAAAATTGTACTGACTATATATTTTAATCATTCGCCCGCTCTAAGTTTATATGATCTAGATGGGCAAGCTAACAGTCACCAAAGAGGATGTTAAAAGTCTTTTAGGTGGAACTGCGAGGTAAAGTGTCTGAAGTGCTTTCGTTATATGTGACTGGTTTCCTCACCTATATACTGCCTCCAGTTATAGTCATCGGCATTGTATATTTTATTGGTAAGTGGAAAGCTCAACGCTTATTAAAAAATCGCCTTTTAACAAATCAGGGGCAGGCAAAAAATACAAACACTGCAGCAAATGCATCGAGCCTACATTCGCGCCCTCCCTATCACGGAGCCTTTTTAGCTCTTGTATCATTTCTCCCAGCCATCATTGTTCTCTGTGCCTGGAGTATCGCCGAAGGCCCGGTCATCAAAGGCATGGTCAACAGCACACTACCAGCAAGCGTTGGTCAACTTGACGCCGGTAAACAAGACCTCATTTCAAGTGTGATCGGAACCGTTGAGAACGGTTTAAAAAAATTAGATCAAAAAGAGCTCGCACTATTAGAGCAGGCTGCCCAGTATGACAAAGAGGCAGGCCAGGCCGCTGCCCCAGTAGAGCCTGAAGCTATTCGTAAGTTATTTGAAGACAAAAATATTATACTTGCAGAAAATCCTGAAGCCTATGTGCTCAGTGCTGCCCTTAAAAGTCGCAGCTTCACTCAATTTAGTACATATGGAAAATATGCCTTATTTATTCTAATGAGTATTGCTTCATTCATGATTGCATACTCAAGCATTAAACTCAGATTGCGCGCCAGAAATGGTGTTGAAACCATCATAAAATGGTTTTTGATTTTAGCGTCAATCATTGCGATTGTAACAACCTTTGGTATTCTGTTCTCAGTCCTTTTCGAAACAATCAATTTCTTCCAAATCATTCCTCCCTCAAACTTCTTCTTTGGAACCGTTTGGGATCCTCGTTTTGGCTGGGGTGCAACAGGTGGTGATGGAAACTTTGGCCAATATGGGTTCTTGCCACTCCTTTGGGGAACGCTGTACATCTCTTTTGTAGCTCTATTCGTAGCTGTACCGGTCGGGTTATTCGCTGCCATTTACATGTCAGAATATGCAGGCTCAAAATTACGCTCAATCGCCAAACCTGCGCTTGAAATTCTCGCAGGCATCCCAACAATCGTTTATGGTTTCTTCGCGTTGGTAACTCTCGGCCCCTTCTTTCGTGATGCAGGTGCCGTCGTTGGCTTAGAAATTAATGCCTCTTCAGTGCTAACAGCCGGCTTTGTAATGGGGATTATGCTCATCCCGTTCATCTCATCTCTCTCAGATGATATTATCAATGCTGTGCCTCAATCTTTAAGAGAAGGGTCATTAGGCCTTGGCTCAACGAAATCAGAAACAATCACAAAAGTTGTATTGCCAGCTGCATTACCAGGTCTTGTTGGAGCTGTCATGTTGGCAGCATCCAGAGCAATCGGTGAAACAATGATTGTGGTGCTAGCGGCCGGTATCGCCGCCAAACTACATATGAATCCGTTTGATGCCTTAACAACCATTACAGTGAAAATAGTAAACCAACTTACCGGCGATCATGAGTTTGGTAGCCCTGAAACATTGGTGGCTTTTGCGCTGGGCTTGTCCTTGTTCATAATCACCTTAATGCTGAATGTCTACGCGCTTTATATTGTGCGCAAATATCGGGAGCAGTATGACTGATGGAAGCTCAAGAAGTACAAAAGAATATGTCAAACGATCTCTCAACTCATTCTGCGGAAGTAAAAAGACGCATGAGTAAGCGTTTGAAAAAACGCCAAGCTGCTGAGAAAAGATTCCAGTTTTATGGTATGGCAGCCATTTTTACTGGCATGATGTTCTTAGTTATCCTTTTCACGACCATCATCAGCAAAGGCTGGCCGGCATTTCTGCAAACATCAATTCAGCTCAATGTAAATCTTGCCCCTGAAATCGTCGATCCAACAGGTGAAAGAAACGTCGATAAATTGATGCAAGCGAACTACACAAAGATTGCAAGAACCGCACTTTACGCTGAGCTTGGCGGCAAACCAAAGAACAGAAAAACCCGCAAGCTTATGTATAAGCTTCTATCGCGTGGTGTTGATGTTCAAATCCGTGATGTTGTGGTGGCAGATCCATCTCTCATTGGTAAAACTGTTCCTATCTGGCTCTATGCCCACGGTAATGTTGACGCCTTGCTAAAAGGCGCGATCGATCGCAATACAGAAAATTCAAGCCGTTTGGTGAAAGACCAACAACTTGAGTGGATCGATAAACTTGTGGCAAGTGGTAAAATGGTCAAGCAGTTTAACTGGGGACTTTTTACTCACCCAGCATCCAGTCAACCAGAAACCGCTGGTTTGGGTGTGGCCTTGATCGGTACCTTCTTCATGGTCATAATTGTTTTGTTATTAGCAATCCCCATTGGTGTCGCAGCGGCTCTCTATCTAGAAGAATTTGCGCCTAAAAACAGAGTGACGGACATCATTGAAGTCAATATTAATAATCTGGCGGCCGTTCCCTCGATTGTGTTTGGCCTGTTAGGTTTAGCCGTATTCATTAACTTCATGGGCCTCCCAAGGTCTGGGTCCATCGTTGGGGGGCTGGTTTTAGCTCTCATGACATTGCCAACGATTATCATCGCAACAAGAGCTGCGCTTCGTGCTGTCTCTCCTTCAATTAGAGAAGGAGCATATGGAGTGGGTGCTTCTAAAATGCAAACCATATTCCACCATATTTTGCCGTTAGCATTTCCTGGTATCATGACAGGCACCATCATCGGCATCGTTCAAGCCGTAGGTGAAACAGCACCACTTCTCATGATTGGCATGGTGGCATTTGTGCAGGATTTCCCAACTACACCAATGGAACCAGCAACAGCACTGCCAGTACAAATCTATATGTGGGCAACGTCAGCAGAGCGCGGCTTTGTTGAACGTACAGCTGGCGCCACAATGGTCCTTCTTGCTGGATTGTTTGTTTTAAATGCCGCAGCGGTTTATTTAAGAAGAAAGTATGAAAGAAAATGGTAGCAACCCACATAGTTGAAAGTGAAGCGCCTATGCTAGATAAAAAGCTAGATGTAAACGACCAGGATGCAAATAACTTGGCAGAAGCTGAAACAACCAATGTTGATCCAGCTAAAAAATCTACGAAAATTACTTCGGAAGATATTGACGTTTATTACGGCGAGAAACAAGCGTTGTTCGGAATTAACCTGGATATCCTGGAAAATTCTGTAACATCACTTATTGGCCCCTCAGGTTGCGGTAAATCGACATATCTTCGCTGCATAAATCGGATGAATGATGTCATCGATATTTGCCGGGTAAGTGGTACCATCAAAATTGATGGTAATGACATCTATGATCCGGCGTTGGATGTGGTTGAATTGCGCGCTCGCATCGGCATGGTTTTCCAAAAGCCAAACCCATTTCCAAAAAGCATTTACGATAATATCGCTTACGGGCCGCGCATTCATGGTCTGACAGAGAGTAAGGACGAATTAGATGAATTGGTTGAAAGTAGTCTTGTAAAGGCTGGTCTCTGGAAAGAAGTAAAAGACCGTCTCGCTGGTCCAGGCACAGGGCTTTCAGGTGGCCAGCAACAGCGCCTCTGTATTGCACGTGCCATTGCCACAAAACCTGAAGTTATTTTGATGGATGAACCCTGTTCAGCCCTTGACCCGATTGCAACAGCAACCATCGAAGAATTAATTGATGAGTTGCGCCAAAATTACACCATAGTCATCGTGACACACTCAATGCAGCAAGCAGCCCGTGTGTCACAAAGAACTGCCTTTTTCCACTTAGGTAAAGTCATTGAGGAAGGGGAGACAACCCAAATCTTCACAAACCCTCAAAATGAAAAAACTCAAGATTATATAACAGGCCGCTTCGGCTAGGATATAGGATTTATCATGACCACCGAGCACATCGTAACATCTTACGAAGATGAACTAGCCAGTCTTGACAGTAAAATTGCTCAAATGGGAGGCCTTACTGAAACTTTGGTCGCTCAAGCTTTTGATGCCTTATGTAAAGGTGATGTCGCAAGTGCAAATAACGTCATTCTGGATGATGCTAAGATTGATGAGTTTGAATTAGAAATTGAAGAGCAAGCTGTTACTATGATCGCCCGGCGCCAACCAATGGCTCTGGATTTACGTCAAATTATGGTTGCTATTAAAATCACTTCAGATCTCGAACGCATTGGCGACCTGGGAAAAAATATTGCAAAGCGCGTTCTTAGCATTCACTCGGAAAGTCAGCCGATACAATTAATGCACGGCATGAAATCAATGCAAGAACTGGCACTTTCACAATTGAAAGATGTTCTTGATGCTTACGCTGAACGCAACACAGAAAAAGCGCTCGCAGTTTGGCGGGGCGACGAAGAAATTGATGCCATCTATAATTCTCTCTTTCGCGAATTATTGACTTACATGATGGAAGACCCGCGAAACATTGGTCTCTGCACACATCTTCTATTCTGCGCAAAAAATCTTGAGCGTATCGGTGACCATACAACCAATATCGCGGAAAATGTGCATTACCTTGTGCTTGGAACAAACATCAGTGAAGCGCGTCCAAAAGGGGATAACACCTCGAGGATGCTCATCAACCAAGACGACTAGAAATTACAGGATCCCAGGAATGAACGCTAATATTTTAGTGGTAGAAGATGAAGAGCCACTCGCCCTTCTCTTACAGTATAATCTTGAAGCTGAAGGTTTTAACGTCAACATCATAGATCATGGTGACGATGTTGAACTAGCTGTATTGGAAACAGCGCCAAATTTAATAATTATGGATTGGATGCTTCCTGGTGTGTCTGGGTTAGAATTGTGTCGCCGCGTGCGCTCAAATGCCAAAACATGCAATATTCCAATTATCTTACTAACTGCACGCGGTGAAGAAACAGATCGAATCCGGGGCTTAACAACAGGGGCAGATGACTATGTCACCAAGCCTTTTTCGGTCCCGGAACTTGTGGCGCGCGTTAAAGCTGTTTTGCGTCGTGCCAACCCGGAAAGTATTGCAGACGTCTTAACAGTAGGCGATGTAGAGCTAGATAGAAGCGCTTACAAAGTTAACCGCGGACCAAGAGAGGTTCGTCTCGGACCAACAGAGTTTAGACTGCTGGAATTCCTCATGGAAAGCCCTGGCCGGGTTTATAGCCGTAGTCAGCTACTCGATAGTGTGTGGGGGCAAAATGTCTATGTGGATGAACGCACAGTCGACGTTCACATTGGTAGGCTCAGAAAAGCATTAAATCGAGGAAAAGAACAAGATCCGATCAGAACTGTGCGCGGTGCCGGTTATTCGATCTCAGATCAAAGTGAAAAAGTCCAAGAACGGGCTTAAATTATCAAAATACATCGCTGAAAGCCTCTTTGAGACTTTCAGCGTTTTTTGTTATATCGAAATAAATTTCGATAACTGATTGATTTGTAAATAACATTTGAAAAGCACCTTCTCCTCATCACGTCCTTTCACACAGATGTGAACATCTCTGAAGTGCAATTTTCAAGAATTCTGGCAATCTATCAAACAATCGCAGCATTGCGCGCTTTTAGCGCCGTTCCTAATTTGATCAATATTTTAGGAATAAGACGATTGTAACTCGCTAATAAGTCCCATGA
>CAXIDO010000053.1:0-9321 GCA_964022745.1 uncultured Methyloligella sp.
GTGATTCTATCTGTAAAGGCAAGAACAATAACAATTATTTGTTAACACGAGGTGACCAAGCAGGATCTGATCCCCAAGAAGGTGTCCGAACGCGCCGTTCATTATATCCCGTTAAGTCCACAGAATAGATGCGAGCGCCCCCTTTTGCCCCCGGAGATTCCCTGAAAAACATCAAAACACGGCCATTTGGCGCCCAGGTTGGCCCTTCATTATGATAGCCTTCTGTCAGAGTCCGCTCTCCAGAGCCATCTGGTTTCATAACACCAATAAGAAAACGCCCGGGAACTTGCTTGGTAAAAGCTATTAAATCCCCTCTGGGTGACCAAACAGGCGTAGAGTAACGCCCATCACCAAAACTGATTCTCTTCGCACCAGAACCATCTGAATTCATCACATAAAGCTGCTTCGAGCCTCCCCGGTCAGATTCAAAGACAATTTTTTTGCCATCAGGTGAATAACTCGGCGCTGTATCAATAGAAGCGCTATTCGTCAGACGAACCGTTTGTTTCGAGCCAATGTCCAGGGTAAAAATGTTCGCATTCCCACCTTGCTGCAAGCTCATAATGATTTTTTGTCCATTTGGGGAAAAACGCGGGGCAAAGGTCATATTGGGAAAATCACCAACCACACGCTTCTGGCCCGTTTTTAAATTAAGCAGATAGACCCGAGGAACACCGCTCTCATAGGACATAAAAGTCAACTCATCAGCACGGGGGCCAAAACGCGGCGTTAACACCAAATGCTGTCCTTGAGTTAAATATCTAAGGTTATGCCCATCCTGATCCATCACAGCCAAGCGCTTAATACGTCGTTTTTTACCGCCTGTTTCATCAATAAAAGCAACCCGAGTGTCAAAGTAGCCCGTCTCTCCAGTAAGGCGCTTATAAATCGTATCAGCAATCACATGCCCAACACGGCGCCAGTTCTCATTTTCAATAAAAAACTGCTCACCAGAAAGCTGCTTACCTGAAAACACATCCCATAACCGGAATTGCGCCTTGATACGGCGATCAGGAAGTCGTTCAACTTTACCAACAACAACAGCCTGCGCTTTAATAACCCGCCAATCAGAAAACTTAGGAACGCTCAAAACACTGGCATCTTTTTGAATAAAAGATAGTGGATCCAACGGCTCAAACAAACCAGAGCCAGCTAAGTCAGCCTGAATAACCTGCACAACCTCTTGCGCAAAACGTTGGTCTTCAAAGGTTTTGCCCTCAAAGACTGAAATCGCAATGGGAATCGCCTGGACATTACCTTCCGTAATATCAATCTCAACCTGAGCATATGAGGGAGATGAAAAACTCAGCAAGCACACAAAACTGGCAATGAAAGCCATAAAAGCTTTTTTCAGATTTGAAACTAAAAGTCTCAAAATGTATTGAAGTACAGAATTTTGAAGTGGGACTTCCCATAATCTTGTTCTGTGAGCCATCTTGATTTTCACCTTTTTAATAAGATTTAATCTTCCAATTTCAAAAATCTGAGTTTGAACATAAGCAAAACCTATTAACTCAGCACTAAAGTTTTAATAAATATCATTATCCGCGCAGCATATCTCGTGGGTTGAAGTTCAAAATCATATCCTGCCATGTGTCATATTTCCTTGCAGGCAAATTATAGGGCTGACATTGCCACACAGCCCGCGCAGCGCTATCAGCTGCAGCCCTCTGGAAAGAAGAAGCCCCTCGGTTTAAAACACGTGGTTGCCCCTTTAACGTACCATCCTTATTAAGTTTAATTCGCAACTTGACACTCAACTCTTCAGCACCCAAACCACCAACAGGTGGGTTCCAACATTGTGATACACGCCGCCGAAACGCATCAATCTCATTGATGCTCATCTTCAAATGCTTACCACGCGGGTTCCCTTTAACCTTATTAGCTCCAGGTAAATCAGGTAATTTAGAAGCCGTTGGGCCTGAATCAGGGACTTTATTCAAAAGAGCTGCAATTTTATCTTCGTTGAATTTCTTCTTTTTGCTCTTCTTTTTAACAATCTTGGCTTTTGGTTTCGGCTTAGGCTTTACTTTTTTCTTTGGCTTGGGTTTAGGCTTTTTGGCAATCTTTTTCTTAACCGGCTCTACCTTCTTCTTCTGAGCTTCAGGCTTTTTAGGAGGTAGAGGCTCTTGTTTCTCAGCAGTCGGTTGAACTGCGCGCTTCGGAGCCGGCTTTTTCTTCTTCTTTTTTTCCTTTATCTCTTTCGCGATTGGCTTTTGATCTTTTTTCTTCGTTTCTTTTTTCTCAGGCGCTTTCTTCAAACCAGCCTTCAATTTGGTAAGTTCAGAAATATCAACAATTTCCATCGGAATAGATTTAACTTCGTTCGGCTTTAACGCCTTCGCAGTCGTCAGAGAAAAAAGCGCAAAAGCCAAAAGGGCGCTATGAAACACCATAGATATGATAAGCCCTAGCTTCACCCTTTTCTCCTTAATTTACGTGTTAAACAATAAATGCGGCACGAATCATTCAATAAAAACAATACACCTAACCAGAGTGCATATGCACTATTGGCTGCTGGCATCAGTCACAATCGCCAGCCGGGTAAACCCGGCATTAGAAATCTTACCCATCACCTGCGAGATCATGCCATGTAACGATTTTTGATCACCGCGAATATATATCCGCTCATTATAACCATTTTTAGCAATCGCTTTGAGTTTAGGAACCAGCTCCTCAAGCGTAATCTCTTTATCTTGAATATAAACTTTGCCGGTCTTATCAACAGAGATCGTCAACGGCTCTTTTTCACCACCTAATGATTTTGCTTCAGTTTTTGGCAATTCAAGTGGGATCCCAGCGCTGAGTAGTGGCGCTGTCACCATAAACACAATCAACAGAACCAACATAACATCAACAAACGGCGTCACATTAATCTCAGACATAACAGCAGCACCGCCCCGGCTCCGAGACCTGCGTCTGCGCGGAATAGCTTTTCCGCCTCCTAATGATGCACCCATTTTGTATCCTCTGTTTAGAGCCTTATTATCAAATCTAAGGCTTAACTATTTTCGCATCTCAATTTGACGCGATAAAATAGCTCCAAATTCATCTGCAAAACCTTCATAACGCTGCGAAAGACGCGCAATATCAGATGAATATTTATTATAAAAAATCACCGCCGGAATGGCCGCTAGAAGGCCTAGTGCTGTAGCAAACAAAGCTTCAGCAATACCAGGTGCTACAACAGCAAGACTGGTATTCTTAGAGGCGGCAATAGATGAGAAACTATTCATAATTCCCCAAACCGTACCAAATAGCCCAACAAAAGGTGCGGTAGAGCCTACAGTCGCTAGAAATAACAACTTGCTTTCTAATTTCTCAATTTCTCTGTTAAGGGCAACATCCATTACTTTTTCAATAGCACCCACGACAGTTTCTGTTGACTTAACATCTGAACAGAGACCATCACCTTAGGTCCAGCCTTCAAGCTTTCATTCCATTCACGCATAGCCGCTAAAAATATGCTCTCAACACCCTTGGTTTCTCGCCGTGACACATCTTCATAAAGCTCTTCAAATGGCTCACCAGACCAAAAAACTTTTTCAAATTCATTGGAACGTTTTTTAGCCGACGAGATGGAAAACATCTTCTCAAAAACAATGCCCCATGCCCAAATTGAGGCAAATGCCAAGCCAATCATGACTATTTTTACGACAATATCCGCTTGCAGAAAAAGAGAGACAAAAGAAAAATCACTACTGTTAACGGTAACATTAGCGCTCATTGACGTCACTGCACTCACCAACCCATCAGCACCAGCTAAAACACCACTATTACTTGCAAAGACTGAAGTTGCTAAAATTACAAAGTCCATAAATTTCCTCTGATCTATCCCCTTAAAAATTGAAGGGTGTTTATTATGAGGCCTAAATGAAAGTCATCTTTCACAAAATTTTGTGACAAAAGAAGGGCTCAAAAATGGTCCAAATCGTTAAAAAACAAGTTCACATCAAGATAATACAGACTAGATACCCCTGTTTTATCTGGTTTTTTACAAAAACTATCTCACACTTAATTAGAAACCTCATTTGGTGATAAATTATTCGCAGCTTCTCTTCAAGCTTTCAAAAACAATTCAAACCTAAGCTTCTTTCTTTAAGAATGCATCCTTAACAGCCTCGGTTAGCCGAACAGGACGCCCTCTTTCATTAATCAATACAATCGTCACTATTGCCCGAAATAAAACAGTGTCATCTCGCCTAATTTCCTGAGCAATTTTCAAACTGGCAGTCCCTTGCTCAGCAACTTTCGTGACAACTTCTAAAACATCATCCATCGTCGCCGGTTTTAAATAATCAATATCCATATGCCGAACAACAAAGAAACATCGGGTAGCCCCATCAGCGCCATCAAACAACTCTTTCTGGTTCAAACCAATCAACCTGACAAAATCCGTTCTCCCTCGCTCACACCAGCGAATGTAACTTGCATGGTAAACAAGACCCGAAAAGTCCGTGTCCTCATAGTAAACCCTTAGCGGTAATATATGGCTGTCTCCCTGCAAACATCCGGCTAAATCCGGCCAGTTGTTTAAATGGCCCTCATTTGTATTTGGCTCTGTTGGTTCTTGGTCAGACATGCCACATCCTCTTAAATATAAAAGCTAACGCTACCTATTAAGCAAAAAAAATCGCCTGATGGGATAAGGTCTCATCAGGCGACTTATAATCAAATGTTATCTATTTGAACAGGGCTTCAAACAAACGGGTTTAACGAACACTTTTGTTCCGTGTCTCTGCAGCAGTAGCTGCATGTACATAAGCCACTTCACCATTTGCAACCTCTGCAGCAACCCCCAGCGCTAAAGCACGAGCTTCAACATCATTTAAAGTTGTACCAACTTCATTATTCTCAATTGCAAATGCAACTTTTTTAGCCAAAGCATCCCACATACCGTTTTCAATACAAAACGCCTCAGCCTTTGAAGGAGCATCTGAACCTAATTGACCAAGCAAAGCTCCTAATAACAAGATTTCCCTGTCAACGCGCATTTCATGCGCTTGAGCGCCAGCAACACCATATTCAAATATCCGTATTGCGCGAGCTGTTGCATCATTGCCAACGCTTTCATCAACCAAGGCAATAGCTTTTACAGCCAAATCCGAACGTGGGATCACAAAATGATCTCGATCTAAGTAATCAATAGTCTCTTTCATCTTCAATGGCGCAAGAACCGGCTCGTCACCATCGTCAGAAGCACCATCTCCCATACCAGTAGCAGATTTCACGATGTCTGTTACAGCTTCTGTCATCTGGCCAGAAACACCGCCAACAGCACCGGCAGCGGCAATGGCTACACTTTCAGCTTCTTGAACAATTTCAGAATTAGCAACATCACTTACTTTAGCAACTGCAGCCTCCGCCACATGATCAACAGTAGAACTTACCGTTTCTTGCACATGCTCCGTAGCCTCAGAAACAGTCTCAGTAACTGTTTCAACCGCTGAAGAAGCTTGTTCTTTCGCTGCGGTTAAAGCTTCCTGCCCACTTGCGATCGTATCATTAAGAATATTACCACCAGCTTCATGATCGCCTGCAGCATCTTGAACGGTTTCTTTCGCAGCTGGTTTATCACCACCGCCAAACATTTTTTTTATTACACCAAATAATGACGCCATTTCGTTTTCTCCCCAAAATACCGTTCTGAATTTTTCTACTCAACTAAACAGCAAACAACATGATTGCCTTAGTCGCTAATTCTGATCAATTGCAAAAAGATCAGTCATTCAAATCAGACTTTTAAAATAGTCCTATATTCACGACAAAGGAATGAAACTTTAGCGCCAATACTGGTCAATTCTGCAGCTTTTTCCGCCATATTTTCTATAGAAACTACCAAAAGCACTAAAGATATTGAACAGTTAAACCAAAGAGCAAACCTCAAAAAATACGAAACTAGTCTGAAAATTTATCCACATCTGTTTCGTCAATCACGCCCGTTTCGTCAAAAAGAGATGATTGAACATCTTGCGGTGAACTCTCAGGACGTTTCAATCCTAGATGCTTATAAGCTTTTGCCATCACAACCCGGCCACGAGGTGTCCGTGCAATAAGCCCTTGCTGCAGCAAATAGGGCTCAACTATTTCTTCCAAAGCATCCCTGGGTTCAGAAAGAGCTGCGGCAATTGTCTCAATCCCAACCGGCCCACCTTCATAATTATGTATGATGCAGTTCAAATATCTATGATCAAGCTGATCAAGCCCAAGACTATCAACTTCAAGCTGAGAGAGCGCTTTATCTGCAATATCTTTCGTAATCTCGCCACCACCATAAACAGAAGCAAAATCACGAACCCGGCGCAATAAACGCCCGGCAATCCGCGGGGTCCCACGAGACCGCATCGCAATTTCAAGCGCCCCTTCAGGCGAAATATGCATCTCTAAAACCTTGGCTCCTCTGGTTACAATGCCACAAAGCTCCGCCGTTTCATAAAAGTTCAACCTGATCGGAATGCCAAACCGGTCACGCAAAGGCGTTGTAAGCAACCCAGCCCTTGTCGTTGCACCAACTAGAGTGAATTTAGCAAGTTCAATCTGAACTGAGCGTGCCGCCGGCCCTTCGCCAATAATTAAATCCAGCTTGAAATCTTCCATGGCCGGATAAAGCACTTCTTCAACAGCCGGGCTTAAACGATGGATCTCATCAATAAACAAAACATCCCGTTCTTCTAAATTCGTCAAAAGCGCAGCTAAGTCACCTGCCTTTGCAATCACCGGGCCTGAAGTTGATCTAAAATTCACCCCAAGTTCACGAGCAACAATTTGTGCTAATGTTGTTTTACCAAGCCCAGGCGGACCAGCAAAAAGAACATGATCAAGCGCATCTCCGCGCCCACGGGCCGCTTCAATGAACACCTTCATATTCTGCCGTGCTTGATCCTGACCAACAAAATCATCCAGCACTAGCGGGCGAATAGAGCGCTCTTCTTCGTCAGTGAGTTTGGGCTTGCCGTCAATCATACGATCACTCATTTAGCAAGCTCCTTCAAACCAAGCCTGATAAGCTCTTCCACAGTCGTTTCTTCACCCGTTTCCTGGAAAGCGGCTGCAACGGCCATGCTCGCATCTGTTGGTTGATAGCCAAGATTTGTCAAAGCTGAAACCGCATCAGCTGCTTTTGAGGTTCCACGGCCTGGCGCGACAATCTCAGCCGCACCACCAAGGGTCTTGCCATCAATCACAGCAGGCATTGGCACTTTGTCTTTTAATTCAGAAACAATCCGCATCGCAACTTTCGGCCCAACACCAGGGGCGCGAGAAACAATTGCTTTATCTTGCAAAGCAATTGCATTGGATAAATCAGTGGTTGTTAAAGTCCCTAATATAGCCAAGGCAACTTTCGCCCCAACCCCTTGCACAGATTGTAACTTACGAAACCATTCTCGCTCAAAATCATTCGCAAAGCCAAAAAGCTTTATCTCTGTTTCTCTCACATGTGTTTCGATGGAAAGAACAGCTGCTTCGCCAGCACCAGGCAAGGTTTGTAAAGTGCGACCGGAACAATGCACATCATAACAAACACCGTTCACATCAATAAGAACCCAGTCCTCACCAATTGAATCAATGATGCCTTTTAATTTACCAATCATACAAAATCCCGCCTTGATAATCTTTAAAGAGAGAATCACAATAATGAGCTTAAAATAGAGAAATCTGACGTGAGAATATAGTATTTCTTTTATATGGAAGAGAGAGAAGAAAAAGTATGGGCCACTAACTAGCCTTTAGAGCTGATCTAAGCCGGTCTTGCCCACGATTATGAGCATGGCATATAGCAATCGCCAAAGCGTCAGCGGCATCATCAGTTTCAGGTTTTGCCTTAGGGAGAAGATGGCGCAACATGGCATGGATCTGATCTTTATCAGCATGTCCAGAGCCCGTCACAGTCTTTTTCACCATATTTGGCGCATATTCAGCAACTGGGCACCCATGAAGTGCTGGCACTAGTAATGCAATGCCCCGTGCTTGGCCCAGTTTTAAAGTGGCTACCGCATCTTTATTAACAAAGGTCTGCTCAACAGCTGCTTCTTGCGGTTCATGAAGCTCAATCACCTCATGAAGCCCTTTATAAAGTGAAGCAAGACGCTCCGCCAAGCTCTCTTTCGCATTTGATTTTAAAGTACCACCGGTGACGTAGGAAAGACGAACACCATCAAAATCAATGATGCCCCACCCCATAAATCTCAAACCAGGGTCAATACCAATAATGCGCGTCGTCTTATTCACTGAAACCCCTTAAAAGAGTTAAGAGCATACAAATAAAAACAACGCGCTCTTTAAGTTTAAATTCTCTGAGTTTGCAAATTCTAAAACCTATGTAAGCTAAAGAATATTACAAAGGAGCTAGCCCTCTAGCTCCCTAATTTTTCCATCAAGCTATCAGATACTTCAAAATTGGCGTAAATATTCTGTACATCATCCTGATCCTCAAGAGCATCTAACATCTTGAACATCTTCTCGCCCTTCTCATCATCAAGCTCAATATTGTTTTGAGGCTTCCAAATCAGTTTAGCCGACGTTGGCTCACCAAATTTTTCTTCCATTGTCTTGGCAACTTCATGCAAAGAATCATTGTCTACATATAACATATGAGTGTCATCATCACTCTCAACTTCGTTGGCACCAGCCTCTAAGGCCGCTTCAAACATGTCATCTTCGCTTGCAACATCAAGAGGAAATTCAATAGCTCCCACATGATCAAACCCAAAAGAAACAGCACCTGTCTCACCAAGATTGCCACCACTTTTAGTAAAAATAGCCCGAACTTCGCCAGCCGTTCTGTTGCGATTGTCAGTTAATGCCTCAACAATCACGCCAACACCGCCAATGCCAAAACCTTCATAGCGAACTTCTTCATAGTTCTCGCCGCCAGCGTCTAAAGATTTTTTCACAGCGCGGTCAATATTATCTTTAGGCATATTTTGCGCCTTGGCCGCTTGAATAGCCGTCCGCAAACGAGGGTTCATATCCGGATCTGGCGTCCCCATTTTAGCCGCAACCGTGATCTCTTTCGCTAATTTCGAGAAAATCTTTGAACGCTTCTTATCTTGAGCGCCCTTCCGGTGCATAATATTTTTAAATTTAGAATGGCCCGCCATGGCAACCTCGTCATGCAAAAAAAAAGTTAAAGTGAACCTTAAGTTCCTGATCCCGCTTTATAAGCGAGCAATCAAACAAAATCTAGAGCGTTCCGAATAAAATTATGGGTAATGAACTCATCTAAAATAGATGTCCCAAAAGTAATAACTGATGTTACTACAAACCAAAACATAAAATCACCTATATGAAGAAGGAATGACACCACTTCGATGTCAGGAC
>CAXIDO010000054.1:0-9297 GCA_964022745.1 uncultured Methyloligella sp.
GGAATTTGCTTAACCTAAAGCTCAATTTTATTCAATGATAGAATAAGATTTTTTTCAAATCTAAGTCACTAAGAATGTAATACTTTTTGTCGTTCTCTATTTTCTCGAGTAGGGTTTCAAGCATTTTTTGTGTGATTTTTGGTTTTCTCTGTGCAGTGCTCAGAGCTTCTAATTCTCTGAAAAGATCAGCATATAGATTTTGAATGAAAGTTGGCAATTCTTCCTGAGAGATTTCATTGTTTTTGACAAATGCCTCAACAATTTTTGCCGTTATTTGCAAGATTGAATTTTCAAAATCTGATTTCATTTAGTGACCCTTTTATAAATCGTTAGATTTTTAGGGATTGTAAGATTGTCTTGTTTTACTCGGCGAAAGCAGAAGAAAGGCAATATTTAAATAATGCAGAATAAATATTGAATCTTAAATATTTTCTGCTTCTCGTAAAATGTGATTTTAGTTGTGTGGTTTGGTTGTCTTGTTGGATGCGACTGTTTTTTATCTTTGTATGTCAATCACTTGCTATTGCCCTTGGGTGAAGCGAAATAACATTTTCCCTTTGCGCAATTTGTCCTTGCACAGTACAATATTTATTTTTAATAATCAATAATAAAATTTAAAAATAAAATTTGACGGATGATTTTTAAAGATTTCGAACTATTTTTTCTACAACGCCGTATATTTTGACATTTATTCCATCAACGAAGATGACTTTATTGGAAATTGCAGGGTCGTTTGTGGCTGTAATACACGCTGTTACTGAGCCGGAAGGGACGTAAAGTCGGAATATTGTTTTTGCTGTGAAATTCTCTTCATCTCTGAGTGAAAGGCAGACAATATCATTTTCTTTTGGTAATCTGTTGTGATCAATGAAGACGATATCTCCATGTTTTATATGTAAATTTTCTAAGCCATTTCCTTCAATGACGTGAAAATTTTCACTTCCGGGGGTATCGCTTTCAGTATTGCCGATGAGTTGTTTTAGTCGATCATATTCCTCTTGGCCAACGTCTGAAGGGCTTAAGGGGTGGCTGCCTTCTTCATTAAAGCCTGTTTCTGGCGCCTGACCATCGTAGCCATAGCCTGTTAAGTCGTGGGCCTCAGCTAAAGCTTTCATAATGCGATCGCTTGGAGGGGTAATGTTGTCTGGTGTTTTTAAGAATTTTGTTAATGTTGCAGGGGCTACGCCAGCTTTTTCTGCGAATGGAGATGCTTTTAGCCCTGTTTCGAGAAGGGCGTGTTTTAGCCATTGTAATTTTTCCTGGCGATCATCCAATGTTTTTTCTTCCCTGTTTATTGTTAGTTTTAGCTTGGTTCGGGAGTTTTTACTGCATGTGGGCAATAGTTTTGTACTACCGCTTGATATGATGCGCAACCATTTTGAGGGCGGTTTTGGCTAGTAGCCTTTTTTAACTAAGGCTGTTTTTGTAATTCAAACAGCCCTAGTTTTCTGATTAACCGACTTTAAAATCTTCTAATCGTCTTTTTCAATTAGCATTTTGGGTGTTACGCCTAATCTTAGGTCTAGATAATTATCAATGCTTTCCATTAAATTATCCATTTTGCCTTCAAAGAAGTGATTTGCGTCTTCCAAGACATCGTGAGTGATTACGATGCCTTTTTGAGTTTTGAGGCGGCTAACCAAATCTGTCACAGATTGGGCGGGGGCCACTCTGTCTGCTGCGCCATTTACAATGAGGCCAGATGAAGGACATGGCGCGAGGAAGCTGAAGTCATAAAGATTAGCTGGTGGTGCAACTGAAATAAACCCATCAATTTCAGGTCGTCTCATAAGAAGCTGCATAGAAATCCAGGCACCGAAAGAAGCGCCTGCAATCCAGCAGGTGCGGGCATCTGGGTTTTGTGTTTGCAACCAATCCAGACAACTAGCTGCATCTGACAATTCGCCTGGTCCATTATCAAAGACACCTTGACTGCGGCCAACTGAGCGAAAGTTGAAACGTAGTACTGAAAATCCACGCTCTACATATGTGTAGTAAAGGTTATAAACAATTTGATTGTTCATTGTTCCGCCAAACTGCGGATGAGGATGTAAAAGGATGGCGATGGGTGAATCGCTGGCTTTATTATGGTGGTAGCGGGCTTCTAGGCGCCCTGCAGGGCCATTTATAATAACTTCAGGCATATCTTAGCTTGATTTCGTCCTGTTTGATACTTCGTACCATCTGTTCCTAGCAAGTTCGGGCGATAAAGCCAAAGAAAATATTATGGGGCATAAAAAAATATGCCTAAATCTCTTAACAGAATACTTGACTTCCAGGGTCGGGAATTATACTTCTAGTTTAGAATGATTTCAAATTAGGCTGTTTTGAGTTTTATTTCCAGCTTTTTTTCAATTTGCTCACCTTAAACTTTTTAAGAGGCGCAATAAACCCAAGAACAGGATTGAAGTGCTGACATGCAATTAAGTTCTAAAGGTCGCTATGCTGTGATGGCTATGGCTGATTTGGCAGATGAAGCCGCGCGGCTTGATCCGAGCCAATCTTTAAGACCACGGGCTATTGCACAGGTCTCTGAACGTCAGGCTATTTCACAAGCATTTTTAGAACAGATTTTTATGAAATTACGCCGCGCTGGGTTGGTGACGAGTAGTCGTGGGCCTGGTGGTGGTTACATTCTAGCGCGTGATGCAGCTGAAATTTCCATTTTAGAAATTATGGAAGCTGTGGAAGAGCCAGTGCAGATGACACGTTGTTCATTAACTGATGTGGGTGGGTGTGTTGCCGGGCAGCGTTGTTTAACTCATGGGCTTTGGCAAGATCTTGGATTGCACATAAAAGACTTTTTAAAGAAAACCAGTTTGGCTGATGTGATTTTGTCTGCCTCTGAGTTTGTTGAAACTATAAAAATCTTTGAAGCTACGGCAGAGGATGAGTTGCATTCATCAGGTGAAATTCAATTAGATCAAACTCCTTTAGAAGAGGAGCAGTTGTGATGGGGCGGGTGTATCTGGATTATAATGCCTCTGCTCCTTTGCTTGAGCCGGTTAAAAAAGCAATGATTGAGGCTTTTGATGTTTTTGGTAATGGGTCGAGTGTTCACAATCAAGGCCGTGAGGTGCATGGACGTATTGAGGCGGCACGTGAGGCACTTGCCAATATGGTGGGGGCTCGTGCTCAAGATGTTATTTTTACTTCTGGTGGAACTGAAGCGAATAATCTGGCGTTAACGCCGAGTTTGTTTCCTAAAGATATGCAGTCGCAAGCTCGGCTTTATGTATCAGGGATTGAGCATCCTTCTGTTTTGAATGGAATGCGGTTTGAAAAAAATAAGATTACTGTTATCCCGGTGACACGTGAGGGTGTGGTTGATGTTGAGTGGCTACGTTCTGAATTGCTTAGCACTGAAGAAGCTGTCGATGAGACCAATAAAAATGAACCGAATAAAAAAGCGATAAAACCCCTTTTGGTTTCTGTTATGGCGGCGAATAATGAAACCGGCATCGTTCAGCCCATAGCTGAGATTGCCGAGATTGTTCATGAAGCTGGTGGATTGCTTCATTCTGACTGTGTTCAGGTGCTTGGCAAAATGCCTTTATTACTCCCAATGACGAATGCCGATTTGATTTCTGTTTCGGCACATAAAATTGGCGGACCGCAAGGGGTTGGTGCACTTATCTTGAAAGATGCTTCTGTTGTTTTAAGAGACCCTCTTGTTGCTGGTGGTGGTCAGGAACTAAAGCGACGTGGTGGCACTGAGAACATGGCTGGCATTGTGGGTTTTGGAGCGGCAGCTGTTGCTATTAGTGAAAGTTTTGCTGGGGACCAGGCGCGGATCAGAGATTTGCGAGATCAACTTGAAACTGGATTGTTGGAAATTTCACCTGATGCAGTTGTTTTTGGGAAAGATGTTTCTCGTTTGGGAAATGTTTGTTGTTTTGCAGTACCTGGATTTTCAGCGGAAACACAAGTTATTCAACTGGATCTGATGAATGTGTCTGTGAGCTCAGGCTCGGCTTGTTCTTCAGGCAAGGTAGATCATTCGCATGTTTTAAAAGCGATGGCTGTTAAAGAAAATATTAGTTTTGCAGCGCTTCGAATTTCTCTTGGTTGGGGAAGTAGCGCTGATGATGTGGAGCGTTTTTTAGAGGCATGGGAGGGTATTTATACCCGTGCCAAGAAGAGAGGGCATGCCGCATAGTAGACTAAGTTTTTTTTGAATTTTGATTTTAAATATAATTATAAGACGGCCTATTGGAGGCGATAATGGCAGCAGTAAAAGAAACAATCGATCACGTTAAAGAGCTCGATTTAGACAAGTATAAATATGGCTTTACCACTGATATTGAAACAGTGAAAGCGCCAAAGGGTTTGAATGAAGATATCGTCAAATTCATTTCAGCTAAAAAAGATGAGCCTGAATGGATGCTTGAATGGCGCCTGGATGCTTATGAGCGCTGGCTTACTATGAAAGAGCCTGAGTGGGCGAAGGTTGAGTATGAAAAACCTGATTTTCAGGACCTTTATTATTACGCAGCGCCGAAGTCTACTGAAGGGCCGAAAAGCCTTGATGAGGTTGATCCTGAACTATTAGCGACCTATGAAAAACTAGGCATTCCTTTGAAAGAGCAGGCTGTGCTTGCTGGCGTTGAAGGTGCTAAAGTTGCGATGGACGTGGTGTTTGACAGTGTTTCTGTTGTTACGACATTTAAGGAAGAGCTGGCAAAAGCTGGTGTGATTTTTTGCTCGATTTCTGAAGCGATTAAAGAGCATCCTGAATTGGTGAAGAAGTATCTTGGTACTGTTGTGCCGAAGTCGGATAATTTTTATGCCACTTTGAACTCGGCTGTTTTTTCTGATGGTAGCTTTGTTTACATTCCACCTGGGGTGCGTTGCCCAATGGAATTGTCAACTTACTTCCGTATTAATGAAGAGAACACTGGCCAATTTGAGCGTACTCTGATCATTGCTGATAAGGGTTCTTATGTGAGCTATCTTGAAGGTTGTACAGCGCCAATGCGCGATGAGAACCAGTTGCACGCAGCTGTTGTTGAGCTTATTGCCTTGGATGATGCTGAGATCAAATATTCAACGGTTCAAAACTGGTATCCTGGTGATAAAGATGGCAAGGGCGGGGTTTATAACTTTGTGACCAAGCGCGGTGATTGTCGTGGGGATAATTCTAAAATTTCCTGGACGCAAGTTGAGACAGGTTCTGCGATCACCTGGAAATATCCAAGCTGTATTTTGCGCGGTGATAATTCACAAGGTGAGTTTTATTCAATTGCGATCTCTAATGGGATGCAGCAAGTGGATAGTGGCACCAAGATGGTTCACCTTGGCAAGAACACATCCAGCCGGATTATTTCGAAGGGTATTTCTGCGGGTAAGTCTTCGAACACTTATCGTGGGCTTGTTTCGGCGCATAAGAAAGCGTCAAATGCGCGAAACTTTACCCAGTGCGATAGTTTGTTAATCGGTGATCAATGTTCGGCTCACACAGTGCCTTATATTGAAGCGAAAAACTCAACGGCAACTTTTGAGCATGAAGCGACAACGTCTAAAATTTCTGATGATCAGATGTTTTATGCGCAAGCTCGGGGGCTTAACGAAGAAGAAGCTGTGGCACTTATCGTGAACGGATTTGCACGAGAAGTAATTCAAAAATTACCGATGGAATTCATGGCTGAAACCCAGAGACTGATTGGCATTAGCTTAGAAGGTTCTGTTGGTTAGAGCTGATTAGTGTTCCATAGAAGATAAATTATTGGTCCAGCTTAGCTGGAGAAACAGATAAATAGACGGACATAGGTTTATGTTAGAGATTAAAAATTTACATGTAGAAGTTGAAGGTCAACCGATTTTGAACGGCATTGACTTGGTTATTCCTGATGGTGAAGTGCATGCGATTATGGGGCCAAATGGGTCTGGTAAATCGACACTATCTTATGTGATTGCTGGTAAGGATGAGTATGACATCACTGAAGGTGACATTCTTTATAATGGTGAAAGCATTTTAGAAATGGACCCGGCTGAGCGTGTTGCTGCTGGTTTGTTCCTTGCGTTTCAATACCCGATTGAAATTCCTGGTGTTGCGACCATGACATTTTTGCGCACAGCGATTAATGCAGTTCGTAAAGAGCGGGAGCAAGATGAACTTTCAATTCCTGATATGATGAAACTTATTCAAGCTAAAGCGAAAGATTTGGGCGTGAAACCGGAAATGCTGAAGCGAGGGCTTAATGTTGGCTTTTCTGGCGGCGAGAAGAAGCGCATGGAAATTTTGCAAATGGCGTTGCTTGATCCTGGCATGTGTATTCTTGATGAAACAGATAGTGGTTTGGATATTGATGCGCTGCGGATTGTTTCTGAAGGTGTGAACGCGCTTCGCTCAGAAACACGTTCTATGCTTGTGATCACTCACTACCAGCGTCTGTTGAACTATATCGTGCCTGATAAGGTGCATGTGATGTCTGATGGCAAGATTGCTCGCACGGGTGGTAAAGAATTGGCTCTTGAACTTGAAGATGCTGGTTATGCTGAATATGACGAAGAATTGGCTTAATGTGCGTTTTATCTGGAGAGCGATAAATGGAACTAGTTAGAACAGAGGCTGAAACTGGCCTGATCACTTTAAGTCAAGACGCGCCGTTGAATGGCCCGTCTTGGTTGAAAGATTTGCAAGATAAAGCACGTGCTGAATTTCAAGCGCTGGGCTTACCTAACCGGCGTGTTGAAGAGTGGAAATATACAGACTTGAAAGCCGCGATGAAAGTGGCGTTTCAACCCGTTGATCAAGGTGACGTTACAGAGGCTCAGGTTAATGAGCTGATTGGTGATGAATTAGCCGGACTTGCAACTCATAATCTTGTGTTTGTTGATGGGCAGCTAAATGAAGGTTTGTCTGACCTTTCAATTGGTGAAGGCGTGGAAATCCTTTCTTTAAAAGCTGCATTGGCGGATGATGTAAGTTGGGTCAAGCCAATTGGATCTGTACAACAAAATGACCGTGATGCTGTGCAAGCTTTAAACCTTGTGCTTATGCAAGGTGGTGCGGCAATCAAAATTGCTGAACGGAAAGAAGTCAGTAAGCCAATTCATTTGATTTTTGTTTCTACAGCCTCAAGTGAAAGCTCAGTTGCCTCGCGATTGTTCTTTGATATTGGAGCGGCTGCAAATGTTGAGTTTATTGAAAGTCATGTTTCTTTAAAAGACCAAGCTTCTCAAACGAACCTTGTCACGGAAGTTTTGGTTGGTGACTGGGCAAAGGTACGCCACGTTAAGTTTAATAATGATCATAAAGAGAGTTTTCATCTCTCGAATGTGATTGGTAAGCTTGGTAAAGAATCTGATTATGGTTTGTTTCAAGCTACTTTAGACGGCGGCTTGACGCGCAACCAAGTCGAAATTCGTTATGATGGTGATGAAGCAAAGGCGGACATTTCTGGTGTTGCTTTGCTTAGTGGATCATCGCACGCGGATTTGACTTTGGTTATGGATCATGCCGCTTTGGGTTGTGAGAGCCGTGAGCTTTTCAAAACTGTGCTGGATGATGAAGGCCGCGCGGTATTCCAAGGAAAAGTGATTGTGCAACCAGGAGCTCAGAAAACTGACGGCGGTATGATGAGTAAGGCGCTCTTGCTTTCTGAGACAGCTGAATTTGATTCAAAGCCTGAACTTGAAATTTATGCCGACGATGTACTTTGTGGACACGGTGCTACAACTGGTCAGATTGATGATGAGTTGTTGTTTTATCTAAAGGCAAGAGGTGTACCTGATGCTGAAGCCAGGGCTCTGCTTATTCAAGCTTTTGTTGGTGAAGCACTTGAGTTGATTGAAAATGATACGCTTCGCGATTATGTGATTGACCAAACTTTAGCGTGGTATGAAAAAGCATAAAAATACGCCAAGGCAATGATTGAGCTTTTAGCTGATCTTTGCCTTGGTTGATTTGGTTAAACTTGCTCTCTTTTGACACCGAGGGTAAAATTTTTGAACGTCTTAATTGTAAGGTGAACTGATTTGTTGGATACAGCTAAAAAGACATTTGATGTTGAAGCTATTAGACAAGACTTCCCGATTTTGTCGAGAGAGGTTTATGGCAAGCCTTTGGTCTATTTAGACAATGGTGCCTCTGCTCAGAAACCGACATCAGTTTTAAAAGCGATTGAGCAAGCTTATTCTGCTGAATATGCGAATGTTCATCGCGGCCTTCATTATTTAAGCAATACGGCTACTGAGCATTTTGAAGAGGCGCGCCGTAAGGTGCAAAACTTTATAAATGCTGGTTCTGAAAATGAAATTATCTTCACGAAAAACGCTACAGAGGCCATAAATTTGGTCGCGAATTCTCTTGGATTAGATGAAATAGGCGAGGGCGATGAGATTGTTCTCTCTATTATGGAACATCATTCTAACATCGTGCCTTGGCATTTTTTGCGCGAGCGTAAAGGTGCTGTTTTAAAATGGGCGCCTGTTGATGATCAGGGTAATTTCCTTCTTGATGAGTTTGAGGCATTACTTTCGCCGAAGACAAAACTCATTGCTATTACGCAAATGTCGAATGTGCTTGGTACGGTTGTGCCGATTAAAGAGATTGTTAAGTTAGCGCATGAGCGGGGCATTAAAGTTTTGGTTGATGGTAGCCAAGCGGTTGTGCATATGCCGGTTGATGTTGTCGATTTGGACGCTGATTTCTATGTCTTTACCGGTCATAAACTTTATGGACCTTCTGGCATTGGCGTTTTGTATGGTAAGATGGAACTCTTGGAGAAAATGTCTCCCTATATGGGCGGCGGTGAAATGATTGATATAGTCACAACTGAGACGGTCACTTATGGTCATCCGCCCCATCGCTTTGAAGCAGGGACACCGCCGATTGTACAAGCGATTGGATTAGGGGCTGCGGTTGATTATATTCAATCAATTGGCCGAGATGCGATTAAGCTCCATGAGGATGAGTTAACTGCTTATGCGACTAGTGAACTTGAGAAATTAGATTTTTTACGTGTGATTGGTACTGCTGATAATAAAGGCGGAATTTTTTCTTTTGAGTTAAATGGTGTGCATGCGCATGATGTGAGTACACTTATTGATCGCTCTGGTATTGCTGTTCGAGCTGGGACGCATTGTGCGGAACCGTTGCTTGCACGTTTTGAAGTAACGTCTACTTGCCGTGCATCATTAGCGCTTTATAATAATAGAGCTGACATTGATGCGCTTGTTGTTGGACTTAAGAAGTGTGCTGAATTTTTTGGATAATGACTAAATTGCTTTGCAGGGTTGTCCCTGAATGAGATGCAATTTTTAAGGATGTTTTGATGATGAGTGATGAAACTT
>CAXIDO010000055.1:0-9296 GCA_964022745.1 uncultured Methyloligella sp.
CAATGTGTTTGCTAGCACACCAAGGTCTGTTGCGCCTTGCACGTTATCGTGGCCACGGAAGATGTTTGTCCCGCCACCTGATTTGCCCATATTGCCTAGAGCTAATTGTAAGATGCAATAAGCTCTAGTGTTATTATTACCATTCGTGTGCTGAGTGCCACCCATACACCAGATAACTGTACCAGGGCGATGCTCTGCCAGAGTTCTGGCAACACGCTCTAATTGAGATCCAGGTGTGCCTGTAACGTTCTCAACTTTTTCTGGTGTCCATTTTGCAACTTCTTCGCGGATTTGGTCCATACCCCAAACACGTTGCTTGATGAACTGTTTGTCTTCCCATCCATTTTTGAAAATATGGTGGAGAATACCCCAAATCAGTGCTACGTCCGTACCCGGGCGAAAGCGCACATATTCATCTGCATGTGCAGCCGTCCGTGTAAATCTTGGGTCACAGACTATAAGTGGCGCGTTATTTTCTTCTTTGGCTTTTAGAAGGTGCAACAGAGACACTGGATGTGCTTCAGCTGGATTACCACCAATGAGGAAAATAGCTTTTGATTTATGGATGTCATTATATGAATTTGTCATCGCGCCATAGCCCCAGGTGTTAGCAACACCGGCCACTGTGGTTGAGTGACATATACGAGCTTGGTGATCGACATTATTAGTGCCGAAATAAGCTGCGAATTTGCGGACCAAATAAGCTTGCTCATTGCTGTGTTTCGCTGAGCCGAGCCAATAGACAGAATCTGGACCTACATTCTTCTGCACATCAAGCATTTTGTCGCCAACTTCGTTGATGGCTACATCCCATGAAATGCGCTTCCACTTGCCGTTTTCCAATTTCATTGGATATTTTAACCGGCGTTCACCATGGGCGTGCTCACGCACTGATGCCCCTTTTGCGCAATGCGCGCCGAGGTTAAATGGACTGTCAAAGCCTGGTTCCTGACCGACCCATACTCCATTGGATACTTCGGCTAAAACCGTGCACCCAACCGAACAGTGTGTACAGACAGATTTTTTGATTTCCATTTTACCGGCAGCGCCGACTTTTGCGGCTTTTGCTTTCCGTACCATTCCTCCTGAAAGAGTAGAAATGGCTGCTGCTCCGCCCAATGTTAGGCCGGATTTTTTAAGGAAGTCGCGGCGATCTACCACTGTTCCCTTAAAACTTGACAGCACAGAGGACAGCCGGGAGCCATTCGCAACCCCATTTGTCTTTTTTCTGAGCATTTTAATCTCCGTTTGAATTTGCAGTCTTCAAATTTAATGATTGGTTTTATTATTATTTTTTACGTTTCAGTTAAGGTAGAACCTAGTCAATTGGTTTTAGAACCTTGCTGAATCGTAAAATGTTTTCACATGCTTGGTTTCTTTATACCCAGCACTTCCTTCAGCTGCAGTTTCAGCATCTGCTTCTTTTGCAGTTGCGGCTTCTCCGGTTAACAGAGCTGCACCACTTGCAACAGTGCCGATGCTGGCAAGTTTAAGAAAACCACGGCGATCTGTTTCAACAGCGGTTGCTTGAACTTGTTTTTTCTTTTCGGTCATTTATTCACTCCTTTCTTTCCACATATCACCCTCAAGCTATATAAGCTTATGTTTTGAGAGACTTTTTTAGCTCCTAACGAGCACTAGAAAACCTTATTCGTGGACTTTTCAGGTTTCCTAAATTTATAAACTCGTGATCTTTATGGCCCCGTTTAAAGACACTGATTTTACGAGTTCTAATTTTTTTGTTTAAGCATGTCCTTCTTTTGCTTCAGATGCCCACTAAGCATCCGCAAATTCCTTACATTTCAAATGCTGCTTTTTCGATTTCTATAAACATTTCTCCGACCACTCCTATAGGGCGGTAGAACTTTGCTTCTTTAGCAACTTGTAAATCTTTGAAGAAATGGGGGGTCCATTCTGCAATATGATTTTCAAAAAATTGCTTTTGTATTGAAAGCGGTTGAGCCTTTCCAAATGAACCATCAATTAAACCAGCCATCATATCCATCAAGGCGCCAGCATGATCTTCTGGTTCTTTTATTTCCGGATCTCTTTCAATGCCGAGAGGCACCATGTCATTGCGCAGTCTTGCCAGTGGTTTTTCATTTAGAAAACCAGTTAAATAATATGATGCGTAAGGGAGAAGTTCGCCGCGCCCGAGGCCAATAAACAAATTTTGATATTCCTCTGCGGCAGCATCTTCATTGATGCTTGAAGCGCTTTTAGCAAGAGCTCTAAACGCCAGGCCTAGTTCTGTATCATCGCCTTGAAGGTTTGATAGAATTGTCAAAAAGGGCTTATCGATTGGGGAAGAGAGACACCGAGCTAGAAGGCGGTAAAGGTTCACCCTTAAGAGATCTTCTTCAGCCAAACCTATGTTTTGGTTCAGAGTTGCACTGGTCAAAATAAGCCCTCCCAAACTTATGTTCGCCGCCGAGAAATATTTGAATGTGAGCTAGTAACTTTGCCTACTCACTTCTCGGTTTGGCCTGTAGCATTATCAGGGGAGGGGTTTCTCTTGCTCTTTCACCATCATTTTTCTTTAATTTGCATTGTTTTGCAAAATGATAGCCTTAGAAAAACCGTTCCCCTTTTTTCCTCATACGCTTTAAATTTTGCGCACTTTATTCTATGCAATTGGCGCTTTCTTAGAGACGCTGTTCAAAGAGATGGTGTTCATTTTGATTTAGCGTTTTATCTTTGAAGCATTTCGTTATTATTAGACTATAGTAGTTCAGAATGAAGCCATTTCAAAGTCGCTAAATTGTCCACTCGATCAGATGTAAAGTGGACAAATTGTCCACTATTCATAAAAAATCGAAGGCATTCGCGTGATTATTTGTTGAGGTTATATAAAGGTTGGGTTTGATTGTATTTTAGAATGAATCAGTCTGCTGCTGATTTTTGCTTAAAAGCATTTATTTCATTTAAGTTTTTTACGGATGAGAAAAATGAGCGGTCCGCTGAACTTAAGGCTTTGCTTTTCTAGCTTTTTAATCGTTCGGTAAGTGAGGCTATGACACGATCTAATTGCGTGAAGTTTTTTGTTGCCCTTTGAACGATCAATGAGCCCTGCAGAGCATCAATGAAAAGATAAGCTAAATCTTCTGGTGTTTCCTTGAAACTGAACTCACCTGATTTTTTACCTTTTGCAAGAATTTCCTCTAACCATTTTAAATGATCATCAAAAAAAAGCGCGACTTCTGTTTGCATATCAGAGGGCAGCGCCAGGAATTCACCTGCAAGAGAGGCACAGAGGCAAATCTTATCTCCTGTTTCACCTAAATCCTGATACGGAGTGAAGTAAAACCTTAGCGCTTGCATGGCGGTTACAGTTTCATCGTTTGTTAAACGATTTAAAGCAATGGAAAATACATTTCTATATCGCTGAACAACGGCGATACCCAGCGCTTCTTTGCTTGCAAAGTGATGGGTTATACTTGGTTTCTTAATGCCAACCAAATCAGCAATATCTTGAAAGCTGATTGCGTTAAACCCTCTTTTTTGGATGAGGTCCTGACTGACATCAAGAATTTTATCTTTTGTGCTGATTACAGTATTCTCCATAAATCCTTTACATGTCTCCTTAAATTGAGCCGTATTTACTCCAAAATTGACAACCATTCATTGTTTTCATAACTGCTTCGCTCTGTTTGGGCAAACGGATCCAGCTAAATTTGTCCAAATTCCTATCATCCAATTCTACTCCCCCTTCTAAAATCAAAATTTCAACACGTTGCTCTTCTGTTTTTAAAATGAGTTCTGCACCTGGGTCTAGCTTTTCAAGTTGAACATGTTCTCGATCATTTTTAAAGAGTTGGATTTGACTGTGTCCGTTGAAATCTCCATTAATTTGATTTTTGTCCCAGGCTACAGAGTTTGTATCCAGATTAATCTGAGGCTCACCTTGTTCATCCATTTGGCATAATTTTACAAAAATCGTACAGCCTTCATCACTGTGAGGTGCGTGACTGCTGCCCGGAGGATTTCTAACATAGTAGCCCTTTCCATAATTGCCAGATTGGTCTGAGAAGGTACCTTCCAGCACAAAATACTCTTCGCCGCCACCATGGATGTGACTTGAAAAAGACGAGCCCGGTGCATAGCGAACGATCGATGTGGCGCGCCCTGCTTCAGCTTCTTCACGTTCTAATCGCCGCCTATCAACACCTGGCAAGGGTGAAGGGCTCCAGTCCATTTTATCTGTTTCAATAATCAGTTTTTTTGAAAAATCTAAATTAATATTGTTATCACTCATTAGAACACTCCCGTTTGAGCTCATTAGAACACTTCCGAATAGGGACGCAAGTCGAGTTCTTGGGTCCAACATGATATATCTTGTTTGATTAAATTTACATATTGTGCGGCCAGGGCTGTTGAATTTATGCATTTTTCAAGAGGCAGATTAAATTGCCCTTGCGCTCTTTTACCTTCAATGATGCCATCAATAATGACATGCGCTATGTGAATACCGCTTGGACCAAACTCTCTTGCCAATGATTGGCTTAATGACCTTAAAGCAAATTTTGCTGACGAAAATGGGGCTGATTTAGCATTTCCTTTTAGAGACGCTGTAGCCCCTGTGAAAATTATCACACCTGATTTTTGCTTCACCATATGAGGAATGAGCGTTTTGCAAACAGTCACAGCTGTTTTGACCATTGCGGTCCAACTATCTTCGAACTCTTCAATTGCACACTCTAGAAATGATTTCAAAACAAGTTGCGCCGGGTTGTGAATATATACACCTATTGGACCGATTTCTTTTTCAAGACGATCAATCTCTGATTTAATGAACTGACTGTCATTTAGATCACCGGTCACAACTTCACTATGTTGAGCCTTTTTAAATTTTTCAACTAGTTCAGCTTTCTCATTTGAAGACCTTGAGATCCCCACCACATGATAATCTTCAGCAAGTAACTCTTCCAAGAGAGTTTTACTAAATTTAGATGCTGTTCCTATCCCACCGATGATTGCAACTTGTTTTGTCATCTTGTCTCTCTTTAAGCGCTTGCGCTTGGACGTTTTGAGACTTCATCGTACCATCGATTGATATTTGGGTAGTCTTCCAATTTCTCAATTTTGATGAACAAAGCAAAATCTATGGCGCAAAGGGCTGTGATATCTGCAATTGAATAAGTATCTCCGGCGACATATTTATTGGTAGCCAGTTGCTTATCTAATTGCTCCAAGCCGCTTCTTGCCATTTCTCTATTTTTTTCGCCCCAGTCTTTATTTTGATATAATTCAAGAGCGCCTAAGCCTTCAGTTGCTTGGTGAAAATATGTACTCACACAGCCCATGAGGGATTGCTCAACACGTCTCTGCCACATATCTATGACAGCGCTTTCTTTAGGTGTTGTGCCCATTAAATATGGTTTAGGATACGCACTTTCAAAATAACGGCTAATCGCAAAGCTTTCACTGATACAAGTACCATCATCTAATTCAAGAAGAGGAACAACAGCTGATGGGTTTTTCTTAATAAACTCTTCTTTGCGATGCTCTCCTGATGGTACATCAATTTGAACCAACTCCACATTTTCTATGCCTTTTTCTGCAAGGAACATGCGAACTCTACGTGGATTGGGAAACGGGTTGTACTCATATAGTTTCATTGTATTTACCTTTTTAATTAAAGCACGTTGAGTGCAGTTAAGCCGATGATTAATTGGCAGAAGAAACCAACTGCAAATGCAATGGTTCTAAGGCCAGGGATACCAAATGTGTAAACGAGGAAATGTGCCAAACGGGCAAAGAAATAAACCATCGCCGCTGTGGCAGTGAGGGATGTTGCTGCTCCTGTCACATGTAAAACGATAACCAGGGGAGCAAAAACAACCAGGTTTTCAACGGCATTTTCATGAGCGCACATCATGCGCTTTGCCCATAATGCGTTTGGGCTTGGATCAGAATTAGGATTGAAAACGGCTTGTCCTATACCCATTTCGGCGAGACGATTTATGATGTAGGGCAGCCATAAAAGAGATGTCATCAAGGCGGTTAGTGTTAACCAATAGAGTTCAGGTGTCATGATAAGCTCCGTAAATATCATTTGCTAAGTTTGCAACACTCAGATAACCTACCTTACGTTAGGTAGTTTTGCAAGGTGATTTTTTTATCTGCCCATTTTGGAGGATGATTTTGTGCAGATTGATATTTTTATGAAATCTGATTTTTGACACGCTTGTAACTATTTAACTAAATCTCAAAAGACGAATTCGGTGCGTAAAACCTCTTGTTTATGATATTTATTCAACTATTTTAAAAGGATCGAGGCCTCTATTATAAATTTTCTGTTTTGGACCTATTTTGCCCTTACATTAACTATCTAAAAGAAAGATCCTCCCCTCGAGTATTTTTCTTTTTTATAGTCTTAAGAACATTTAGGCTTAAAACTTAAGCTTTTAACACTGCTGATTGCGACACCAGATATATGACCATGACTAAATTTTCTAAAATCGCCTTTGTTTCTGGTGATACTGCAGAGGCTGAGCAAGCTGTTGCTGAGCTGAAAGCACGCTATGACCATTCTTCTATTGAAGATGCTGATGTGATTGTCGCTCTTGGCGGTGATGGTGTGATGCTACAAACTTTGCATTCAACAATAGACCGTCCTCGGCCCATTTATGGGATGAACTTTGGCTCTATTGGCTTTTTGATGAACGAATATAGCCTGGATGGTCTCTTGGAGCGTCTGGAACTTTCTGAAGAAAATATTATTCATCCGCTCAAATTGAAGGCCTTCAATGGAGAAAACCAATCGTTGAGAGCACTAGCGATCAATGAAGTTTCGTTGTTTCGTCAATCTCATCAAGCTGCAAAGCTAAAAATTTCAGTTGATGGTCGTGAGCGCTTGGCTGAATTGATTTGTGATGGTGTGATGGTGGCAACACCGGCCGGGTCAACGGCCTATAATTTCTCAGCTCATGGACCGATTTTGCCAGTTGGAGCTCAATTACTGGCCCTTACTCCAATTAGCCCCTTTCGGCCACGTCGGTGGCGCGGTGCACTTCTGAAAAACCATGCTATGGTTGAAATTGAAGCACTTGAACCTCTCAAACGCCCGATAAATGCTGTGGCTGATCACCACGAATTTAAAGACATTCGGCGAGTGGAGATTAAAGAAGACCAATCTATATCTTTGAGACTGTTATTTGATCCTGGCCATGCGCTTGATGAGCGTATCATAAACGAACAGTTCTTTTACTCTTGATAAGGATTAACGCGTTTTTTGCCTAATATTGCTTTGTCGGTCCACAAATTACCTGTAATATTTTTAATTTTGTCAAATCTTTCTTAAATGGTTCTGACCTATAGTGTGTTCATTGAGAAATTCGGGAACCTTAAGTTTTTAAGGTACTAGAGTTTAGTTTTGAGTTGATCTGGACCCGTAAACCTATGGCAAAAATTGAATTTGAAAAACTGAGATTCGTCGTTGCAGATGATAATGCGCACATGCGCCGCATCGTTCGGACATTACTACGTGCTTTTGGTTCACGTGAAATTTGTGAGGCTGAAGATGGTGCTTCAGCTCTTGAAGCGGTAGAAAACTTTCTACCGGATATTCTGATTACCGATATTAAGATGCCGATTTTTGATGGTATTGAACTCACACAAATGATCCGTAATCCGGATGGTTCTAAACACCCTTATTTACCTATTATTATGCTAACGGCTTACTCTGAGCGTAAGCGAGTTCTCCAGGCACGAGATGCTGGTGTTACTGAGTTTTTATGTAAACCGGTTTCTGCAAACGCTCTTTATAAGCGGGTTCAAAATGTTATTGAGAACCCTCGCCCCTTTATTAAGGTCAGCACCTATTTTGGCCCTGACCGCCGTCGCAGTGCCGATCCGAACTTTAATGGTGATGAGCGCCGTAAAACTGATTCAAACGCCTTTATGGTTGGTGAACAAGTTTCTCTGTAAGTAATACTAGTCAATAGAGATTGAAAAACATGTCAGCGGAAATGCAAAATTCTAAAGATGAAGAAATCATCGTTATTCCTCCACGGACTGACTTAAAGGATCGCGTTCTTAAACCTGGTAGTGCTGGTGGTGCTTGTAAAAGAGCTATCAAAGCTGCTGAAAGTGCGATTGAAGAACTTAGCGCTGAATTTGATGACTGGATGATCTCTTCAATTGACGAACTTCTCACGAAGCTTCCACAAGTTCATCAAGATGGTCTTGATAGCGCAGCTGGCGAAGAAGTTCATACGATTATGCATGACTTAAAGGGCCAAGCTACAACTTTGGGATATCCTGTGGTTGCTGAGATTAGTGATACTCTTTGTAATCTTTTGGAAAAGACACCAGATGTCTCCCGGATTAGCCCTAAAATAGCTGAACTGCATGTGCGCTCCATTCAAACAATAGTGAAAGAGTGCACTAAAAATCATGATGACCCTAAAGCGAATGCGATTTCGCTTGGCCTTCGGCAAATGGTTATGAAGATTTTAAAACATGAATTTGAGCGGGCTGAGCAACAATAAGGGCTAAATTTTTTATTTAGCCTAAGCCACCTTTCCGAAAAATTTCTGCTGCCTTTGAGAGGCTACCTTCGCCTAATTCCAGTATGGGTTTTTGTTTTGCCGCATTGTTCACAGCGAATTTTTCATTATGTGGCTCCGCCTTTGTCAGCTTGCTATTTGCGTCTTGTCCCCAAACGCCAATTCGACCATCTCCGCCTTGTTTTATACCGCTATGATTTACGCCATGTTTCTGTTCGTGGTTGAGGTTGCTAGCAAATGCGACCGCTTTCTTTTGCCCTAGATCACCTTCAATGCCATTCGTATTATGTTGGGTTCTTTGGCCTTTAACATCTGCTGTGTTGCTTGTGAACAAAGCTCCATCTAACCCTTGATGAAAAATTTGACCAATGTTGTTTGTCTTTTCCACCCCAAAATTTTTTAAATTTTGCGTCTCTCTTTGATAATCGACAGAGCCTTGCAAGATAACGGGTTGTTTTACAGCTTCGAGCTCAGCAATTTTCGTTTCTTGTTTATTTTGCGCAACATCGATTTGTTGAACAGAATGACGACGCACCAGGTTATGGTACAAGCCCTTCACGCTCACCGGATTTCCACTTTTGTAAAATAGAGACTTATTTGAATTTGCGGCTTGAGGGAATAAATCTGCAGCTTTCATATCTGGCTTTAGAGATGAAGCATGGATTAATTTACTGCCATTATGGGCGCCTAGAAAATGGGCAATATATAGCTCGCCCGATGTTGGTTTGCGCCCAACTTTAGCTTCTATGGTCTCGGCATTAAGTTGAGTGAAAGCTCCCGCCATAA
>CAXIDO010000056.1:0-9149 GCA_964022745.1 uncultured Methyloligella sp.
GAAAGAACCATCATCGCTGGGTGAGCACCTTTTGATAAATGGATTGAAGGAAATGAAACTGCCATATCCAATGCAGCAAAAAGAGGTTTCGTCATTTTTAACGGCGCAGGAAAATGCGCCACTTGTCATAGCGGTTGGAATTTTACTGACAATAAATTCCACGACATTGGCCTGGAAATTATAGAAAAAGATTTAGGGCGCGCTGAACATGAATCTAATAATGTTTTTGCTAAAAATGCATTTAAAACACCAACCTTGAGAAACCTATCACATCGCTCCCCATTTATGCACAATGGTCATCTCAAAAGTTTAGAAGATGTTGTGGATCATTATATCAGTGGTGTAATTGACCGTCCCTCAACATCTCCATTAATAACAAATGTTCCCCTAAGCATGGAACAGAGATCAGATCTAATTGCTTTTTTAAAATCATTAACTGCTGAACGCCAAGATGTCAGCATGCCCATTCTACCGAATTGAGAGAATTGACCATGACATCTATGCGCTCAAAAATATTCATGTCCATCTTTGCAGCCCTTTTATTGGGCGTTCTACTATGTGGTTACTTTTTCTACGTAGCAAAAACAGGAAATCACCAAGTTCAGGGAATAACACACAAAGCTTTTGAAGCCACAAGATATTCTGAAGCATTTCGTAGTAATTTTAAAGCTATGAACGCTCTTACCAATCGTGTTCTGATGATGACAAATTTCATCACAAAAGAAGAAATTGAAGAACAATTTAAAATAACAAATACCGCATTATCAAAAGCCACTACAGGGCTTTTGAAACATTCTTTAACTCCAACAATGAAGCAAAAATCAGAGGAAATTAAAGTTCAAAAAATTCTTTGGTTAAAGGATAGCAGATTACTATTAGGGTTAAAAAAAAGCGAAACAATCCCAATTTTAGAAGCTTACAAACGCCGACAAGTCAATCTTGAAAACGCTGTAAATGACCTCATATTACTTGCAAAAAAAGAAGCAACGGCCAAACTTGTACTTTCAGACCAAAAGCTAAATGACACTCTATCAACAACCTTCACTCTAACTTTAATGATCTCAATTGCTTTCACTTTATTTGCCTTTTTCCTTGCTCGCGGTTTAAGCAAGCCCCTTCTCAATCTCGTTCACACAGCTCAACAATTAGCAACAGGCAATACAGACGTCACCTTTACTCAAGCGGATCGGAATGATGAAATAGGTGCCGTTGTCCGAGCAGTGGCAGGTTTTCGTGATGGAGTGATAGACCGTTTATCATTACAAGAAAATTTCAAATTACAAACCGAAGAATTAAGGGAAGCCCTGTCTAAAGAAAAAGAACTTAATGAATTACAAAGCGAATTCGTCTCTATGGCCAGCCATGAATTTCGCACACCATTAGCAATTATTGATGCTTCTGCTCGCCGAATGCAACGCCGCAAAGAAAAACTTTCTCCCGATGATATCAGTAAGCGAACCCAAAAAATTCATAATGCAGTCAGCCGCATGTTGGGACTAATTGAATCGACCTTAATGGTTGCCAGGGCAGATAAGGGCAAATTATCTATTTCCCCCAAAGAAATAAACTTACGTGAACTGGTAGAACAATGTTGTGAAAACCAAAATGAAATTATAACAAGCCACATCGTTACTTATGATCTCAAAGATTTACCAGATCTATTCATTGGGGATCAAGCCGCACTTACACAAATAATGACCAACCTCTTATCGAATGCGGTTAAGTATTCCCCAGACAACTTTATGATTGAGGTTCAAGGATGGATGCGAGAGACAGATGTTTACATTTCTGTGAAGGATAATGGCCTGGGTATGGATGAAGAAGATCTATCAAACCTTTTTGGTCGTTTCTTCCGAGCCAAAACGTCAACTGGCATACCGGGCACAGGCATAGGGCTAAACCTGGTCAGAACACTTGTTGAAATGCATGAAGGTGAAATCTCCGCACAATCTTCCCTCGGAAAAGGAAGTACTTTTTCCATTCGCCTCCCCATCAAAGGGGAAAAATCAACCAGCATTGATCAAGAACCTCAGTCTCTCAAATACGCAAGTCAGATGTAATCTGAGATCTAACCGAGCTAAAAGAAAAATCTCCAATATTACAGTATTAGCAATAACAAGACTTATGCCTTTTCACGCAATTCAACCCGTCTGATTTTGCCTGAAATTGTTTTAGGCAGTTCATCTACAAATTCAATGATACGTGGGTATTTATAAGGTGCAGTATGCTGTTTGCAGAACTCTTGAATTTCTTTTGCTAATGTCTCAGTCGGTTCATAACCATTGGCCAAAATGATGTAAGCCATTACAACTTGCCCTCTTGTTTCATCGGCCTGACCAATCACAGCACTTTCAGCAACGGCATCATGCTCAAGCAAAGAGCTCTCCACTTCAAACGGACTAATTCGATACCCGGCTGAGCTGATAAGATCATCCGCACGCCCAACAAACCAAAGATAGCCATCTTCATCTCGCTTGGCTGTATCGCCCGTAAAATACCATCCATGACGAAAAGAAGATTTATCTAAACCATCTTCTGTGTAATAGCCCTCGAACAATCCAGCCGGCCACTCATGTTCAATATTAATCGCAATATTACCAACCTCATTATTCGGCATTCTTTCTCCCTCATCACTAACAATGTCGACATCAAAACCAGGCACAGGTAATCCCATCGAACCAATCTTTGTTTCTTTATCAGGAAAATTACCAACGATATTAATCGTCTCTGTCTGCCCATACCCATCAGCAACAATTGTATCAGTCACATCTTGCCAATAACGAATGACTTCCGGATTTAAGGGCTCACCTGCCCCAATGCAGCGTCTTAAACTAGAAAAATCAAACCCCTTTAAATCTCTTTGCGCGAACAAACGGTAGACGGTTGGTGGAGCACAGAAAGTAGTAACTCCTAATTTCTGAATAAGGTTGAGATGAGCCTCGACATCAAATTGCCCCTCTGAATCATAAAGTACAATTGATGCCCCAAGTAACAGTTGCGGAAACAACATACCCCAGGCTGCCTTCGCCCACCCCGTGTCTGTTAATGTCCAGTGAATATCTTCTTCAGATAGATCCATCCAAAAAAGCCCCGTAGCTGCGTGGGCAAGTGCATAACTATAATCACGCGGAACCATCTTAGGTAAGGCCGTTGTTCCTGAGGTAAAGTAAGCCATCATCATATCAGAAGAAACAGTATTCCCAATTTTGGCTCTATCAACTTCAACACTTTGATCATGGCATAAATCATCGAAATTCAACCAATTGTTTTTCCCGCCAAGATTAAATACACCTAACAAGCTTTTTTTAGGAGCTTGATAATCACCAACCACTATAAAATATTTCAAAGTCGGACAAGCTTTCCTTATCTCATCCACTTTTGAGCAATGTTCTTCAGAAACAATAACTGCCTTAGCTCCGGAATGATTAACCCGATAAGCAATATCCTTTGCCGTTAACAAATTAGTTCCAGGCATAGAAATAACACCGGCCTTCATACAGCCAAACAACACCGAATACCATTCAGGAATCCGCCCTATGACAACACAAGCAAAATCTCCTTTTCTCAAACCAATCGAATGGAGCGCATTTGCAAATTTGCCGGACATATCAGATATAGTTGAATAGCTAATTTTCTCAATTGATTGGCAATCAGTTGAAACAGAAATAAGAGCTGTTTTATCTTTCCACTTAGCCCAAGCATCAATCACATCAAATGCAAAATTAAAATCCTTCGGAATTTCATTTTTGAAATTTAACTTTGCTGTCTCATAAGATCTGTCAACAGCGCTAAATTTATCAATGATCATAATCAATACCTTGTTTAATTAACTAAAAATAATAGGGAAAATAGATGGAAACCATTAAAGCGAGAGTTCTTCAACCATCTGGTCTCTCATCAGGAACTTCTGTGGCTTACCCGAAATAGTCATAGGAAATTCTTCTTTAAACCTGACAAAAGCCGGAACCTTAAAGTGAGCTATATTGAGTTTACAAAAAGCAATCACTTCATCTTCTGTGAGGGTTTCACCATCTTTAATAATTATCCAGGCACATGTAACTTCACCATAAAGTTGATTAGGAATTCCGAAAACTTGCGCCTGTGAAATAGAAGGGTGACTGAAAAGAAATTCTTCAATTTCACGCGGATAAATGTTCTCACCGCCGCGGCAAATCATATCTTTAACCCGGCCAGTTATCTTACAATAACCTTCCTCATCGAATGTCGCTAAATCCCCTGTATGTAACCACCCATCTTTATCGATGGGAGCTGCTGTCTGAGAATGATCCCCCCAATAGCCATCCATAACTGAATAACCACGAGTTAATAACTCCCCTTGAACCCCAATAGGCACAGTCTCACCGGCTTGATTAACAATTTTCACTTCAACATGAGGATGTATCCGCCCAACAGATGAAACGCGTTTATCAAGTGGGTCATCAACATAGCTTTGAAAAGAAACCGGGCTGGTTTCTGTCATGCCATAAGCAATGGTGACCTCACTCATATTCATTCGAGATTGGACTTTCTTCATCACCTCAACCGGGCACGGCGCCCCGGCCATAATACCTGTTCGCAAATTAGATAAATCATAATCATCAAAGTCCGGCAAATCCAATTGAGCAACAAACATTGTTGGCACGCCATATAAAGCTGTACACTTTTCTTTAGACACCACATCTAAAGTTGACCCAGGTTCAAACCCCTCACCCGGCACAACCATAGCAGCCCCCTTAGTGACACAGCCGAGTGTTCCCATGACCATTCCAAAGCAATGATAAAATGGCACAGGAATACAAAGTCGGTCTTGTTCCGTCAGCTTCATAGCTAAAGTCACAAAATGCGCATTATTAATTATATTTTTATGCGTAAGACAGGCCCCTTTTGGTAACCCCGTCGTCCCACTTGTAAATTGAATATTGATCACATCATCAGCGCGCAAACTATTAGAAATCAAGTCAAGTTCATCAACTTCAACATCACAACCTGAATCTACAATTTCATCAAAGCCAAGCATACCTGAAGGTATTTCATCCCCCATACAAATAACAATAAGGTCCTTAAATGACTGGGAATTAGAGGTTGCACCACCTGATTTCGTATTATGATTATGAATGAGGTTTTCAAGCATCCCAACATAATTAGAAGACTTAAAACTATTTGCTGTAATGATCCCTCGGCAACCAACTTTATTAAGAGCATATTCAAGTTCGAAAACTCTGTATGCCGGGTTAATGTTAACAAGAACAATCCCAAGGCGTGCAGTTGCAAATTGAGTTAATAGCCACTCATATCTATTTGGAGACCATATACCCAAACGGTCTCCTTTTTTAAAACCTAAGCGGTATAGCCCACCAGCTAATGCATCAACAGCTGCTGAAAATTCAGAATATTTCCAACGGATATTTTGATTGCAAAACACAGCCGCTTCATTATCAGGAAAACGAGCAACAACTTCTTGCAATAAGGTTGGAATTGTTTTTTCTATCAGCGGCAAATCGCGTCGCCCCAAAACATGAGAAATATTATTTTGAGGAACAATGCCCAAAGCATCTGAATTTAAGTCAATAGCATCAGTCAAACTCAACTCACCAACACGCGCATCTTCAACCACGAAAAACCTCTTAACACTAAACGTCAAAACAAATTTTTTTTGAAAACCAACAGAATAAACTCAATGAAGGAATTTTAACTCAATTGAACAAGATTGACTTGGCAATGAACGCCTAAGACTAGGTAAATCATGACAACGAGAGTAAGATTTCAGTAAATTCTTCTTCAGAAATTTCTCATAAATATATAATTAAATCACTGCTCTAAAGGAGCAAAAACACGAAACATTCACTTTATCATTTTTAAATCAGATAGAGTTAAGCGCCGTTGTACATAAGGTTTCTTAGGAGGGGAAAAATGAATGCCATTTTTAAAAGCAAACTTTTCAATCATTCCTTGAGATAAAAAAGAAGAAAGAACATCACTGATTTTATCGACAAGCGATTGATTGCTCTTGAGGCCTATGTAAGCCAAATTCAAACCCAGAGGGTGTCGATAGTCAGTCATTTTTAACTTTGTAATTTTATAAGATCGTCTATGAGTATCAAATGCAGTCGTAGTCACAAGGGCAGCTTCAAAAATCCCCTGTTCCATCTTCCACAAAAATGCCGGGCCAGGATTAAAAGTAAGAGTATTTGCCAACATCTTCTTTGTCCCATGAACGCTAATTAAGATACTAGGTAAAGTATCCTGCTCGACACCAACCTTATACCCATCTAGATCAGCCAGATTATGTATAGATTTTTCTTTTACACCCGATCGCAGAACAATTCCCATTTCTATACGTATATAAGGCTTAGAAACAGAAATCGGTTGTAAATTTACAAATTCCACTGGGCCTCTATCATAAGGCTCTCCTACAAGATGAGGAATAAAAAACCTTTCACCCACACGCGGCCTCACTGACGTCTCGTTAAGTGGAAAACTGGGAATGACATCACATAACCCACTTGCAAGCATTGCCAATGCTTCTCTTATAGGATCACCCCTTTCATCCTGCTCTCCTTCAAACCAAACAACTTTTAATTTATATGAGAGCTCATCAGCAATGGCTTTGGAAAGAAAATAATCCAGTCCCGTACCTCCACCAATATTTCTAAGGCCAGACATAACTCCACCCTTACGGTCAAGGCAAACAGTAAGAGTATCTTTTATGTTCTTTTTGTCTTGAGATTCATTGGATTGAACAAATCTTGCAAGTTTCCTTGATCGTTTAATACTCTGAGATTTTTGAATTGTTTCATCTTTAGGAAATGGTTGTTTCCCTCCTCGGGTAGAAACATAGTACCAAAGCTGCTCTATTTCTTCTGCTGTCAAAATATCGCCCCAGGCAGGCATATCTCCTTTACCATTTTTAACAGAATCAATAAATCCAGCTCTATCATCCCTAGGCCATTTGCGTAAATCATAGGATGATGTTCCAGGATTTATCATATCAATTCCATGACAATGAGAACATATCTGCTTATAGGTGTTTTTGGCTTCTTTTAAAATGTCAGATGATGCTGAGACTGGCGCTACAATTAGCGCCAGCCAGCATGTTATGAAAAAGCAATAAAGTCTTACTTTCATATTATTCCCCGTATTACTCCCCAAGAGCGAATGTTCAAACAGAACCACCAGGAGGTGTATTCTTCAAACGTTCATCACCAGAGAACAATGCATATACACCACCTGAACCACTAAGAACGGTCACATATTGTTTTCCATTCTTTTCCCAGGTAATTGGTTGCCCAATAACGCCCGAGCCTGTGTTATATTCCCAAAGCTTCTTACCATTATTGGCATCAAACGCTTCAAACTCACCTGATTGTGCTCCTGTAAAAACAAGATCACCTCCAGTTGATAAAACACCTGCCAAACGGGGTATGCCAGTTGAAACTTTCCACTTCGCCTTACCTGTCATAGGATCAATCGCCTTAAGTGCACCCCGGTCACCTTTAGGAAAAACAAAGGCAAATTCAGTACCAAAATAGAAGGTGCCCGGACGATATTTAGGTTCCACAGCTTTATACTTCATACCGATATTCGTAAGAGTATTCGCAAACGCAAGTTTTAGTTTCGGGTTATAAGCCATCGGTGACCAGCTTTTACCACCAAAAGCTGATGGATAAAAAGTAACCGGTTTTCCAGCTCGTGCATCTTTAACAATCTGAGTTGCAACAGGCCGACCAGTTTTTAAATCAATTTTACTGGCCCAGTTTACATTCTCACTATATTTATTAGCAGCAACAAGTTTTCCATTGGTTCTATCAAGAACATAGAAAAAACCATTCCGGCTAGCCTGCATAAGAACTTTTTTACCATCTAACTCAGTCAAGATAAGCTCATTCGTACCATCATGATCAAATGGATCGTTAGGTGAAGTCTGATAGTGCCATTTAATTTTACCCGTTTTCGGATCAAGGGCTAAAATAGAACTGGTATAAAGATTATCGCCTGGGCGAATTTTAGCATTCCAAGAAGCGGCATTACCAACTCCCCAATAAAGTGTTTTCAGCTCAGGGTCATAAGAACCTGTAAGCCATGTGGGGCCACCACCACGTTTCCACGCATCGCCGCCATCTTTCCAGGTTTCACCACCTTTTTCTTTTGGTGAAGGAATAGTATACGTCCGCCATAAGCGCTCACCTGTATTTGGGTCGTAGCCTTCAAGGTAGCCACGAATGCCATATTCACCACCAGAAATACCCGCAATCAAAACGCCATCAGCAATCATCGGAGCAACTGTCATTGAATAGCCAGTTTTAAAATCAATTGATTTGGTTTTCCAAAGTTCTTTACCTGTTTTTTGATCAAGAGCTACAACATGAGCATCAAGCGTTAAACGGAAAAGCTTACCTTCAAAAAGAGCAGCACCTTTGTTAACAATACCACAACAAGCAACACGTGGTGTCTCTGCTGGATACTTAACATCCGTCTTCCATACTTGTTTGCCCGTAATTGCATCTAAAGCAACTGTAGCATTATGGGTGGTTACAAACATCACCCCGTTATGAATAAGAGGAAAGCTTTGCTGCCCTCTTTTATCGGCAAGTGAGTAGGTCCAAACAGGACGTAATTTTTTAACATTACCAACATTAATTTGGTTTAATTGACTATGGCGGGTTGCGTCATATCCCATACCATAAGTTAGAACATCACCCGGTGTTTTTGAATCATTTTCCAAATCTAGTAATGATTGAGCATTTACACCACTCGAAAGAAAAGTGGTTAAAATAGCGACTAATGAGGTTTGCCTCAAATTCATTCTGATTTCCTCCCAGAATATTTTCTGTTTTAAGTCTAAAATGCTTAAATTCTTCATCAGAAAAATTGAGATCAATTCATCCAAAAAATTAAAAACATCTAAAACCAAACAAAACTGCGCACACAGAAGTGAGAACAATTTCGCATTTTAGGAGAAATGGGCAGGTCACTTAAAAAGAGCAAAACAACAAAAAACATTTTCAATTTTTCAAAATCTTTTATTGTTAATGTTTCTCTAAAAGCGAAGAAAATGTCTTCCAAAGAGAACCAACCATCTCAACTTAGAAGACCATAAGTAACATTGAAGAGAAACGTCTTGGTTGATCACGGCACATCATTTTGTATAA
>CAXIDO010000057.1:0-9111 GCA_964022745.1 uncultured Methyloligella sp.
TCTTTTTTTTTTTTTTTTTTTTTAATTTTTTAATTAATAAATATTGGGAGGTTAAATTTAGATATGAATTTAAAAGTTATGTTATTGGGGGGTGTTTTAGTATCGCTAAACATCACGCCTGTTCTATCTGAAGACCATAAGGAAATAAGTCCTGAAAAAATAAAAGAAGTCACGAGTAAAATAGATACTCGCGCGATTATCGCCAATGATAAAGAAGATATGAATTGGCCTACTCACGGACTTAATTATGGTGAAACACGTTATAGTAGCTTAAATAAAATAAACCATAAAAATGTTAACAAGCTTGGATTGAGTTGGTCGACATCGCTTGAGTCGCGCCGTGGTGTTGAGGCGACACCTATTGTTGTTGATGGGGTTATGTTTGTTACTTCTTCCTGGAGTATCGTTCATGCCATTGATGCTGTTTCTGGTAAAGAGCTCTGGCGCTATGACCCTGAGGTACCGAAAGATTATTCTCATAAAGGGTGCTGCGATGTGGTTAATCGCGGAGTTGCTGTTTATAAAGGAATGGTTTTTGTCGGTGCGTTTGATGGGTTTTTACATGCAATTGATGCTGCAACAGGGCGCCGTCTTTGGAAGACAGATACAATCATTGATCGATCAAAAAGTTACACGATTACAGGTGCTCCTCGTGTTTATAATGGGAAGGTGTTGATTGGTAATGGCGGCGCTGAATATGGTGTTCGTGGCTACATAACAGCTTACGATCATAAAACGGGCAATCAGTCTTGGCGCTGGTTTTCTGTACCGGGTGCGCCAGATCAACCTTATGAAAATGCCTCAATGAAAAAAGCTGCGAAGACTTGGGATCCTTCTGCTCAGTTTTGGAAAGCTGGTGGTGGTGGCACCATATGGGATTCCATGGCTTTTGACCCTGAGCTTAATCTTGTTTATGTTGGGGTTGGTAATGGTAGTCCTTGGAGTCAGAAAATTCGTAGCCCTAAGGGTGGTGATAATCTTTATTTAAGTTCTGTTGTTGCCTTGAATGCAGATACGGGCAGCTATCACTGTCATTATCAAACGACCCCAGGTGATACATGGGACTATACATCGACACAACAGATTTTGCTTGATGACATAGAGCTCGATGGTAAAAAGCGTAAAGTGTTTATGCATGCGCCTAAAAACGGTTTCTTCTTTGTTATTGACCGGACAGACTGCTCTTTTATTTCGGCAAAACCGTTTGTTAAAGTCACTTGGGCTACGGGCCATGATAAAAATGGTAAGGCTATTGTTGCAAAGGGGGCTCGTTATGAAAATGGCACAACCTATGAAGCTGTCCCAAGTGCTTATGGCGCGCATAGTTGGCATTCGATGTCATATAATCCTCAGACAGGTTTGGTTTATATTCCAGCGCAGGGTATCCCCTTGACATATACAGATGATCCGAATTGGAAGCTTGATACACATGTTTCTGGGCAAGCGATGTCTGGTCTTGGATGGAATCTTGGAGTTATATTTAATAAGCTTCCTCCGAAAGAAAAACCATTTGGACAATTGTTAGCTTGGGATCCGGTGAAGCAAAAACCTGCTTGGAAAGTTCAATATGCTTCACCTTGGAATGGCGGAACATTAACCACTGCGGGGAACCTTGTGTTTCAAGGAACTGCGGATGGTCGTTTTGTTGCTTATGATGCAAAAAACGGCCGAACGCTCTGGCAAACTCCTGTTGGTACCGGAGTGGTCGCTGCTCCAATTACATGGGAACATAAAGGAAAACAATATGTTTCTGTTGCTGTTGGTTGGGGAGGTGTATATGGCCAGTTGCAACGTGCTACGGAAACAGCTGGGCCTGGCCGCATTTATACATTTGCTGTTGGAGATAGCGCTAAAATGCCTGCTCTTGTAAAACGCGACCCAGCAAATTTAGTTTCAGGTGTTGCCTATAAGAAAGAAGACTTTGGGCCTGGCGCGGGGCTTTATGTTGCCAACTGTTTGTTCTGTCATGGGGTTCCTGGGGTGAATAATGGGGGGAATATTCCTAATTTGGGTTATTCATCAAAATATAGAATTGAGAATTTACATAGTATTGTCCTCACAGGTGCTCTTCAAGAAAAGGGAATGCCCAACTTTAAAGGGAAACTTACTAAAGAGCAGACAAAACAAATTTCAGCATTTATACAAGGGGTTGTAGATTCTTTGAAACCAAAGTCTGAGGAGTAGATGTCTTTTTAAAGAACTTCCCGTTTCTATCGGAGTGTTCTTAAAAAGCTTCTATTCATATCTTAGTGTTCTCTGTTCTTCCCCATTATTTCCTGTTCTACAGGGTTAAAGCGACAGAGAGCTTTGAAGCAAACTAAAAGAAATTTTAGTTTGCTTTTTTAGCTGGTTGGAAACATTTCGCTTTCCAACCAGTTTTCTAAAGTCTGAGTTTAACTATATCAGCATTAGATTAACCTTTAAAAACCATCTATTGCACTAAAACTAGAAAAGCTTGTTTATGCTTCGGAAACTTAGTCGGGTATTTGTGTCTTTTCGATGATCTATTTGTTTTTTAAGTATTTGTATTTAAAACGTATGGGCAATTGTTATCCTCTCTCAGTGAAGTAGTTCATTTTGAATGTTATATTTTTACTCAAAATGGAGAATACTTATTGGTAAAAGAAACTACAAACCAGAAGAGAATATTTCCAAACTTCGTCAGGTTCATGTTTTGCAATCACAAGGCACAACCATAGCTGGGTGTGATACGTCAGAATGAGGTGATGTCTGTCACCTATTACCGCTGGTGGAAGGAATATGGCGGTATACAAGTTGATCAGCTCAAACCTCTCAAAGAACTCGAGAAACAAAATGAACGCTTACGCCATGTGGTTTCTGATTTAACCCCGGACAAACTTATATTGAATGAAGCTGCAAAGGGAAGCTTCTGTGCCCTTTGCGTCGTCGTAAATGTGTTGATCATATACGCAAAGAGTTTGCAATCTCTCAACGCTGAGCTTGTCGCACACTTGGTCAACACTGCTCTACACAACGTAAAGCACCGACAATTGATGGACGATTATCCTGCATTCAAAAACAACTTAGAATTGGCCATCGACACTATGAACCGCGAAAAAATTGCTCAATTAGGAGAAACTACTCCCAAAGATCAACTTCCATGGGTGATAATATCAGCTTTGATGAGTTTAGTAGTTGTTGGTGTCGTAGGTGCTGTAATGTGGAATGAAGGTTTTAGTTGAAAACCCGCTGCCATTGTCGTAGTTGGATTTGGTACTGTATCTTTCGTAATGACACTGCTTTTAAATCCCGCATTGATTTACCGAAACATGTTCAGGCTTTCGTCATTCATGTTGATTAGTCTTATAGCTTATGGGAATTCAGCTTTGTTGCATCTTTTGTATTTACGGACCACACTCATCCATATCTACTTGATTTAAAGTGGAAAGGAGACAACAACATAACGACCTTTGAATTTAGCACTGTTGCTCTGCTTGCATTTTGCTAAATATGCAACTATTTCGATAATAGACCTAAAAACAAATTTTAAGTTTTTGTACAATCGTGAGAATTGTGTTGTTTTATCGGAAAGATGGAAAATCTGTATCTTCAATGTTTGTTGAATAGAAAGTTATCTTTTTAGGCAAGAATCATGATTTTACTATGTTACGCTTCCCTTCACTCTTACTCCATCCTCTTCAATATTTTGCACTAAAAAGTTCCGGACAGGGGCAAAGTTTGCTTATTATAGAGTTTTTTGATTTAGTTCAGCTTTGTCCAGGAAAGAGGTCTTTGATAAAAAAACGAAGTCCAAAAGAATTGCGTTAAAAACAAGGTGCTTTTTAGAGATATTCCTAATATTCACGCCTCTCTTCCGCGAAGCAACCAAGTTACATCCACGTCTAAAATCTGGGCGATAGCATCCAGTTCATAGTCTTTGATGCCGCGTACCTGGGTTTCTAATTCGGAAATATCTGACCGGTCTAACGTGATGTCATAATCAACCGAAAGGGCAGCGGCTAAGTCCGCTTGGTTCATATTGGCTTTTAATCGTGCCTCTTTGATGCGAGGGCCCGCTATATTTCTTTTGCTCATAAACTTTGCGTTTTAGCTGATGTTGTACAAGCACTAGCGGTATCAATTGGTAAATTTTCTTGTGTACGATTATCGTATATTGTATATTTTATTTAGGATCATGAACGGGGAGGCTTTATGTACTGTAAGCAAGAAATGCAACAATTTGACTGTATTGTTGGACATAATTTACGCAGGCAGCGTTGTCTGGCAGGTTACTCGCAACATTATATTGGTGAACAACTTGGGGTGACATTTCAACAAATACAAAAATACGAAAAAGCGACCAATCGTATATCAGCTGGTCGTCTTTGGGCTTTGTCTCAAATTTTTGAAATTCCAGTTGAGATTCTTTTTGATGGATGTGGGGAAGCCTATGAAGGTGTTGAAATGTTAGAACCAACATCAAACGAAATAATGTTACTCAAAGCTTTGCGTCAATTGCCAGAGCGTTTGCAAAAGTCATTTGTTGATATGATCAGAGTAACATCATGTGGAAATAAATAGAGTCAATTGGTTGACCAATTGCGTAGTCTTTAAGACAAAAAAACAACAATTCTAAGCATTTTGGTTCGCAGCAGACTTGATCTTAGGTCCGCTGTCGGGGCGCACAACTGTTTGACACTTTTAATGTGTCTTAGGAGCAAACAGCTACGCATCAACAGTCCTCCAGTCGTACCTCTTTGCGGCCCTTACGAGTTCGTTTCCCTTAAACAGCGGGCCTACAGATGCGCCTTTAAGCCTCGCTCTCCATTTCTTTGAAATGATTTGGGGAAGAGGTGTTGAGATGAAAAAACTTGTTCTCATTTATGTTCGTTTGTCCTAAAAATTTCACGCATGAGGGCCATCAAAGTTGGTTATCTATGTATGTGTCAGTGGTTTTAAGTTTGCAAGATCATATGGATCAGACAGGCATTCTGGTTTGGCAATGGGAGGCGAGAGAGACAGTCTGGGGCAGCTTGTTTTATATGGCATTGCGTGAGCGAGCGTCTTACCCCCCCCTTTCTCAACTTTCTTGTCAGATGTGAAGAGGGTTGATGATGGTCTTTGTTGTGAGACTTTTCTTATCTCATCTTGCCAGTGAGAAGTTTTAATTTTAGTCGTCGCCTGTTTATCTGATTGGTTTTTTTCTAAACCTATTTTTCAGTCTCATAAGCCGTCCTTTATTTATCTTCTAAGCCCACATTTGCGGAACGGTACTCTGACTTTAGTCGATACGCTACAGATCAGAGAAACCATCACAAAGTAATTTTTTCCCCTAACTTTTAATAAAAATTGTTTCCTCGCGGTCGTTTCTCTTTCAAAAAATTTATTCATTGATGGTCTTTCATTGCATTGCAGCCGAGCGGTTCTCTTTAGGGCTTGGCTCTCCTTTGTCTCCAGACCGTATCCCGCGAGGATTGGCCTTGCGGGGACATTAAATAAAAGGAGTTAATACGATGATTGCAATTGGTTTTGTAGAAAAACAATCAGATGGTGGCTTTCGTGGCCAGCTTAAAACTGTCAGCATTCAAGCTGAGATAGAGATTGTTCTTAATGATCAAAAATCCAGCGCCACCCAACCCGATTATCGGGTTCTAACAGGAGATATTGAAATCGGTGCCGGTTGGCTCAAAACCGCCAGCAGTTCAGGCAAAGACTATGTGTCTTTAAGTCTGACTGCCCCAGAGTTCGGTACCTCTCGGCTTTATGCTAATCTTGGTCAAGCTGCTGGTTCGGATGATCCAGATGTGTTTACGATTATCTGGAATCCAACTGACTAGTTTTTTCATCTCAACTTTCCCCTCGCGCTTTATGCGCGGGGGATTTTTATAGTCATTAACTAACACAATGAATTCAAGATGACATTTTTAAAAAGGTGAGTGAATATTGCCACGTTAACGAACTTAAACTTAGGGTTTCTGTTAATGTCAAGCAATGTTTCTAAGAATTTCTTGAGATTGGGAAGTATTCGTTAGGTGTGGGTTTGAGAAACTATGAGAAGAACACTTACTATTAATGATTTAGGGCTGCTTCGCAAGTTACAGTAGACGAATATAACGACACCAGAAACTTGGATCGATCTGGCTGGACCTGGGAATTTTTACGTCGTAACCAGGACTATTGTAAGTGCTTTGAACAGTATCAAAATTTGGTTCCAATTTGCGAAAAACATAGTTCTGGAGCAAAACTCTATCATCTTTCTAAACCATGTTTGCAGGCTCAAATATGGGGCTTACAGTTTCTTGTAAACCCTGAATTGAAAGCTTTGAATACAGATATCTTTTGGCAAGATGAAAACTTAAAAAATAAGCTGTTTATGAAAGCAAGTGAGGACCTTGAAGGTGATTTTGATATCTCTCAAATGAAATGCCATAAGACGATCTTGATAGAAAGAAAACGCGAACTAATACAGCTAAAACACAGTGCTCATAACATCACTTTGATTTCTCAAGGTTCTTCTGTTCGAGATGGTCGATTAAAAGTTTCGTTTGAATGCCATGGACTTTCATCTGTAAAAAATATGGCGACAAACCTTAATTTTCTGCATCAAGTGACCAGTCAAACTTCAAACAATAAAACGACACGTTGGACCAACTCAACACAAAGGCTCAGAGACTGTTTGATAGCGCTGGATGCATCTTTAAATGGCTCTTCTTATCGAGACATTGCCTCACTCCTTTATGGTGAAGATCGCACCGACGAGGCTTGGAAAAGTCCCAGTCGCTCTCTCAAAGATCGTGTTAGGCGATTAGTGAAAAGAGGCTATGAGCTCATGAATTATGATTATCTGTCTCTATTATCATAAAACTTAGTGGGGGTGTCGTTTTGGTTATGCTTTGATTTAGACACTCCCCAATCCCCTCATTTTCTTTCACTGTTTCTTCAAGGATAACCCCACAGTTGGAGTGCAAAATGAGTGATGAGAATGAGAAAAAAACATCAGAACAACTAGAAAGCCCTTACCTGACAAACCAGGAAGCAGCCGATTATTTACGCTTGCAAACACGCACTCTTGATAACCTTCGATGGATCGGGACTGGCCCTAAGTTTCGCAAGCATGGCGGGCGGATTGTTTATCATATTGATGACCTTGAAGCCTGGTCAGAAAAGCGTTTGCGTATCTCTACATCGGGTTTAAATGATGAGGAGTAGGGCACTGGTTTGCATGTTTTTGGGGGTATGTTTGCTGGGTATTCCTTTGATCATAAATCTACCAAGTAAGCTCATTTGTAACGCTTCCAACAGTGTACCAAGAGGGCTCTACGGGGTGGTAAATGAGGCTCCCTCACATGGAAAAACTGTCGTTGTTCGGTTGCCATTCCATGTCAAAAAACAAGTGCATGAGCTTGGGATTTTGCCCGTAAACATGCCTCTTTTAAAGCCTGTAGCTGCTCTGCAGAACGATGAAATTTGCCGTTTTGGTCATGTCATTTACATCAACAAAGAAGCTGTTTCAGTGGCTTTAAAATACGATAAAAAGGGACAAAAACTTCCCCAATGGCAGGGGTGTTTTGTGCTCAAAAGTGATGAGTTTTTCCTCCTATCAGAGCATAAAACTTCATTTGATAGCCGTTATTTTGGAACGATCAATCGTCAAAATATCGAAGGTGTGGCCAAGCCACTTTGGGTTTGGAAGTGAAAAAGGAGCAACAAGTTAGAAAAGAGCTAAAAAAGAGGGCTGGTTTCAAGATAAAGACATTGGTCCCTAAAGACCAATAAACCCTTGTCTGCACATCTTTTTTTAGGTGCCAATGAGATTCTGGTTGGCCCCTTATTTCAAGCCTAACCTCTGAAAGGTAATCCAATCATATGAATGATGATGAGTTTGAACCGAAGCTTCCTAAACAGAGAGCAAAACTGGCAACAGGGAAATCAAACTATATCCAAAAAGTTTTAAGGTCAGCGAATAAAAGACATAATCAAAGTCCCACAAAATTATCTGCTAGGAAATATACATTTACAGGTTCTCGCATTGGTCGAGGGAGAGCTCCAGGGGCTTTGGCTGTAAGCTCTCAGTTTAATGCACAACAACGCCGTGTTGTGGTGCGGGCGCGCATAGCAAAATTTGGTTCAGGTCAGTTGACTAGTGTGCGGGCGCATCTTTCTTATATTCAGCGTGGGGGTGTCTCCAAAGAAGGAGAAAAGGGTAGGCTATATGATGCTATTTCAGATGAGGTTGATGGCAAATCCTTTTTAGAAAATTGCAAAGATGATCGCCATCAATTTAGGTTTATAGTTTCGCCAGAAGATGGGTATAAATTCGAGGACCTAAAATCGTTTGTTCGTGATCTTATGCAACAAGCTGAGTATGATTTGGAGACCAAACTTGAGTGGGTTGCGGTTGATCATTTTGATACTGGTTATCCGCATACACATATTGTTGTGCGCGGCAAAGATGATCGAGGTGATAATCTTGTCATTGCCCGTGATTATATCAGTCATGGTTTTCGTCATCGCGCGGAAAACCTCATAACTTTGGAACTTGGACCGCAAACCGAATATGAACTAGAAACGAAGCTTAATCATGAAATTAAGTTGGAACGTTTCACTCGTTTGGATCGGGAAATTTTAAAGTTATCTCAGAATAATATATTTGAGCCATCCAACTTTAAGCCAGGTCAACATGAAAGGCATTCGTTTCACTTGAGGCGATTGAAGGTGCTGGAACAGTTAGGTTTGGCCCATCAAGGAACGACAAGTCATGTTTGGACTTTATCTCCAACCATGAAATCTGTCCTGCAAGATTTGGAAAAACGATCTGACACCATGGCCCTTATCCAGAAAGATGTGCGAACCTTGCGGTTAAATCGATCTTCCAATGAGGTTCGGATTATTGATCCCAAAGACACAGATAATCACGTAATAGGCAAAGTTTTAAAACACGGCCTTGTCGATGAATTGAAGGATCAAAACTATGTGTTGGTTGATGGTGTCGACGGTTATATTCACTATGCAAATATTGGTGTGTTGAAAGATATTGAGTTACCAGATCCAGGTATGATTATTAAGCTATCTTCCCTGTCTGGAGAGGCGAAAATTATAGATCATACCATACACCACATCGCCAGCCAAAATGACGGGATGTATAGTTTT
>CAXIDO010000058.1:0-8905 GCA_964022745.1 uncultured Methyloligella sp.
CTGTCGTTTACACCGAGAGGGTCGGCAGTTCGAGCCTGTCATCGCCCACCATTATTAAAACCAGCGGTTTGAGAGCAAAAACTCTCCCGCTGGTTTTTTATGAGTATTCAATCAAACTATCTCAATTTTGACTTAGGTAATCCTTTATTTTTCCAACCAGCTGGCATTGGGCCATTGAGTGAAAATTTAGGCTGACCGCCACCGGTTGCCTTGCATGAAATGATACCTGTCTTAATAGCTGGAACCAATTCAGAAGAGGGGAGAGTGACGGGGCGAACATGTTTGAATTTTTTGAGATATTTCATAGAGTCTCGGCTCGCAGCGACCCTTACTTTGGATTTTTTACGAAGTAGATAAAAGGGTTTTGTACAGTAAATGAGAACAGGAACACAGCCCGAACAACTTCTCATTTCATATCGATGAGACGCTAATTTCCTAACGCCAGTATGAGTAAATACAGCATCAAGAAACTCGACATGCTCCGCCACTTTAACAGATCGTTCGTTTGTAGGAAGCTGCTGCCGTTTCGGAGGTGTAAGTACAGCAGTCTCTATTTTTGTTTTAGCGATTTCATTTTGCTGTTTTGCAAGCTTGTTAATTTTCGTTTCCTTATTTCGTTTTTCTTTTTGAAGTTGAGCTTCTAAATCCTTAAGACGCTTCTCAAGAGCAGAAACTTTAGATTTCGATTTGTCTGTTTTTTCGCTCGAACTAATTTTTTTCTGAGCAACAGACGAGGAGGTAAAATAAAACTCACCTTTCATCTGATCATAATAAGCCGGATATTGATCATGATTAACTTTACCGGCTAGCTCTTCAACTTCTCCTCGAAGTCGTTTCGCCATTTCAGTTAATTTAAGCCCAGGCGTTTGAATAAGGGGCAATAGCTTTCTTGTGTAAACAGAATTAGGATTACGGTCAGAAGATGAAAGCCTATCTAGAGCGGCTTGGCGAGATCCGGCTGAATACATCACGAACGTACCTTTAGGAGGATCACTGCGTCCAAGCCCTCGTGTTGTCCCAATGGAGCGCGTCCCTTCTTTAGGAAAGGGGTTATCCCGGCAAGCATCTAAAATAAAAATTGCCAATCGTGAGCCACGCTCTTGCACGGCTTCAATTATATCATCAACGGCAAAGGCCTCCTTAGTAACAAATCTCTCATTGCCTGGTTTCACCTCAGGAATATCTGTTGCCAGGAGATAATTTCGAGAACGAATTTCAATGCCATGACCAGCGTAATAGAACAGGACCTCATCACCTTTTTTGATTGAAGAAATAAAGTCAGAATAAATTCCACGCGTCATAGAGCGGTTATTCAAATTTTCTAAATGAGTGACCCTGAAACCAACCGTTCTTAAAGTCCGTGCAATAGACCGAGCATCACTTACAGCTTTTTCTAATTTTGCAACAGATGAATAATTGTCATTGCCAATCACTAAAGCAATTCGTTTGGCGTTTGCTTGTAAAGAAAAACAGGAAATAAAAATAAGAATGAAAGGAAGGCTAAGAAGCAGGCCTGAAAAATGCGAGCGCTTATTCATATATCTGTCCTCCAATTTCAAATATGGATATTAGAAGATTATATACGCAAACACTCAAAATAAAAGCCGAAGAAAATTAAACATAATTAATGTGCCTAAAGGTATAAAAACCATATATAGGGCAATTTTATCCCCGCTACAGTACGCTATTGTATATTTCTTGGATCAAAACAAATTAATGAGTTGGTCTACAGGAATAGTAAAAATGAGTGATAAGTCCGCAAACCTTAAACTTCCCTTTATTCAAAGTGCACAGGCACAAAAACATGTCACTCATAATGATGCGATTACAAATCTCGATATCTTAACGCAGCTAACGGTTGAAGATAAAGACCTCTCCACACCTCCACCCTCTCCAATAGAAGGCACTTGCTATATCATAGCAAGCACAGCAACAGCAGAGTGGGTAGGCAAAGAAAACCAACTCGCAGCCTGGCAAGATGGTGCGTGGCGGTTTTACGAACCAGCTGAAGGCTGGGTAGCCTGGATTAGAGATGAAGATACTCAAGCTGTGTTCGACGGAGCTCTTTGGAATGAACTCTCAGCTTCAGGCGGGGGAGGGAGCACAAACCTAAACCCTGTAACGGGTGACCTGCTAGGAGTAAATGCAACTGCAGATACCACAAATAAATTCTCAGTAAATTCTGATGCTAGTTTGTTTAATCATAACGGTTCAGATCATCAGCTAAAAATAAATAAAAACGCAAATGCTGATAATGCGAGTGTGATGTTTCAAACGGGTTTTTCAGGCCGGGCTGAATTTGGTCTAACAGGAGATGATGATTTTCATATGAAGGTTAGCCCGGATGGCACGACTTTTCATGAGGGAATAGTTATCGATAAGGACACTGGTGAAGTGTCATTCCCCAATACTACTTTTTCTGGTGGGGGTACTGCGGTCAATACAGTTTTCGGAAGAACGGGTTCGGTTATTGCTGAGGCAAATGATTATAGTTTTGATCAAATTAGCGGCGTTTCTGATAATGTTTTGATTGGCAGACTGACATCAGGAACAGGAGCACAAGAAGCTTTAAGTGCTGCACAAGTGCGCTCATTTCTAAATATTGAAGACAATGCGACAGGCGATCAAACGGGAAGTGAAATTAAAACAGTGTTGTTTGCAGAAGCAGACACAAACAATTTTGATGATGCGCAACAAAGTAAATTAGCTTCAATAGAAACTGGAGCAACAGCAGATTTAACCGGCGCTGAGATAAAAGCTCTATACGAGGCTGAAGCAAACACAAATGTGTTTGATGATACTGCTGCTAATAAATTAACAGGCATTGAAACTGCTGCTGATGTAACTGATGAAGCAAACGTTATTGCTGCATTAGATGGTTCTGCATTAACCAATGTGACTGTTTCAAGCACTGATAAAGTTATTGTTCAGGATGTGAGTGATGCTGACAATATTAAAACAGTCACAGCGCAGTCAATCGCAGACTTAGTAGCAGGTGGTAGCGGAGATGTGACGGGCCCAGCCTCTTCAAGCGATTTCAGAATTGTTATGTTTGATGGAGCAACAGGAAAACTAATCAAAGAACTAGACGCAGGAACATCTGGGCAATTCTTAAAATCACAAGGGAGTGGAGCAACTCCTGTATGGGATAATATTTCTGGCGGTGGGGATTTATTATCAACAAACAATCTATCAGACATTACTAATGCTGAAACAGCAAGAAGCAATCTAGGTTTGGAAATTGGCATAGATGTAGCAGTCGCTGGTAGTACATCTCCAGGAGTATCCTCAGACCTGCTCATGATGGCACTAAGAATTGCAGATTTAGAAGGGGATGCGCTGGGTATAACAGACGGTATAGCCGACCCTTTTGATGACGAGAGTGATGTTGATACGGTGAATTCATCAGGTCAAACCTTCATGACCGATAAATATATAAATAACTTACCAGCATCGAATATCATGCCCCCTATGACAGGAATTACTACATCTGGGGTGACAGTATCACAAAGTTCTTATCATGCATCGCATAGCGGATATATTGGCTGGAGAACCTTTGATAGAATAGAAGCTGATGCAACAATCAATAAAGCCTGGCTTTCAAATGGAGCAGCTCCGCAACAATTGTCGATTGATTTTGGAACGGCACACGATGTGAGCGGCTACACAATTCAGGCAACTACAGAGCACTTAGCACATTCACCAACCGCTTTTACATTTGAAGGGTCAACAGATAATTCAACATGGGTAGTTCTAGATACCCAAACCAGCCAAAACTGGACAGCATTAGAAACGAAGATATTTCTTCTGAGTTCTACAGCTAATTATAGATATTACAGACTAAACGTTTCTGCAGCAGGAAGTACCAAAGTTGCCATTAGTGAAATGGAACTTCTAGGCGCTGCCTCAGCAACAAATATGACTGTGATTTCAGATCCGTTTACAGCAGATAGCGCACCATCAAGCGCTAGGCTCATGTTCTTTGTAAAGCCTGTTGATAGCATAACAATAAATACTGATGTTGTTGGAGCCGTAAGCCGAGACAATGGCACAACCTACACAAATGCAACATTAGTAGAAGTGATTGAGTATTCAGATGGCACGAAAGTTTATGAGGCTGAAAGCGTAGATATATCTGGGCAACCCTCTGGGATTTCCATGCGATGGAAACTTACAACTGCAAACTTAAAGAGTGTTGAATTCTCAGCAGCACTTTTACAATGGAGTTAAAAAATGGCCGCCTTTAGAAAAAGAAAATTAAAACAAACAAAAATAGAGACAATATCCAAATTAGATCTAATTAATCGTCTAGAGGCCTTAAACAAGTTTCAAGACGCATTAAAAATACTAAAAACGAATGAACTTCTATATGAGAAATGGAGTGCATCAAGTGAAATTAAAACGAATGATATAAATGCAAGGAACCTATTGGAAACTTTAGGGTTAGATCCTGATGAAATGCTTTCAAACTCAGGTATTAGTAATTTAGCGAATTGATATTTATAAAAAAAATCTAATCAAGTTATGTAGAAAAATAAAAATGAAAATAAAAATAGTATAATTTAAAAATAGTCATGAAAATGTCTTGACGAACACGATTCCTCGAGCTACAAACGGCACTTCTCAACTGCACAAAATGATTTATGTGCACATAAGAGAATTACCGATTTAGTTCGGTTGCGGGGGTGTAGCTCAGTTGGTTAGAGCGCTGGCCTGTCACGCCAGAGGCCGCGAGTTCGAGTCTCGTCACTCCCGCCATTTTTTCTAAAAATACTTTTCCCGAAAATCAGTTCTTTTAATGAAATTGTTATTCTTAGTGAAATCCCGATTGCTATAAAAACTAGGCAATCTGTAGAGTTGACAGGAACCTCAATTTTCTCCCATTCTTAAAAGATGAAAAAGCAAAGATCATTAAATAAGTGCTCCTCAGCATGGGATCTCCTGGCAGGCTGGGGATTTAAAAAGGCAACAATTCATAGTGCTACTATCTGCGCATCAATTTTCATTATTTTTTCCCACATACAATCAGTTAGTTCTGCTCCTCTTAAATCGAAGATTGTGCAAACAATTCAATATGTTGAGATAAGCAAGGTTAGCCTGAGTAATCCTAAAAAACATTGCGTCAATAAAATAGAACTAAAATCAGAACATCTATTTATGCGAGATGGCTGGCAAAGAAGAGCAGAATTTAAAACAAAAGCCAAATGGGCAGAAAGCGTCAAAAAACGCTATGGAAGCGTTTATAGTCAGTGGGATTCGGCCAAGAATAAGAAGTACGAATGCAGACGCATCGGTTTTGGGAATGATAAAGAAGGAAATGTCGGGACATCAGTGCTCTGTATGATCGCAGCTGAGCCTTGCGTAAACTTAACGAATAAATGAAAACAATGAACTCAGCAAGATAAGAATTTCAATTTTCTCAAATTTTATGCCCACCCGTAAAAACTATAAATTACTAGGTCAAAAATCCAATAAAAAGTCATTCTTGGACTTGTACGAATAATAAAAATCTGCACATATGGCGCGAGTCAGTTAAACAAAAATAAAGACTTTGCTGTTTAGAGGAAAAAATGTCGCTGCGCGGTTTCGCCACTTGCTGAAAAAAAAGCAGTCTGCAAAATTTATAATACGATAAATTTTAAAAAATAGACGCGGCTTTAGAGGTGGACATCAAAGGGTGACTAACAAAGGTGACTAGTCTGTGCTGAATTATCTTAACCTACGAGTTATGACAATTTTGTCGTTGGTCTCGGTTAAAAATAATCTTGATTGTGTAAAAATCAGATAATTGAGCAAGACATACTAAATTTGAAGGTGCATAACCTACAAATTAGTCTACACTTTCCTTGACCACAGCCACACACATGACAAGCAATACAAATTAAGTTTTGCATGAAAATGAGGGCAAAAATATGGATACAGTAGCCGCGCAATATCTGCCAATCGCGATATTTATAGGAATAGCTGCTGTTATTGCATTGGCTTTAATGGCTGCCCCGTTTTTAGTCGCCTACAAACAGCCTGATAAAGAAAAACTCTCACCTTACGAATGTGGTTTCGAACCATTTGACGATGCAAGAATGAAATTTGATGTGCGATTTTATCTAGTCGCAATGTTGTTCATCATTTTTGACCTTGAGGCTGTCTTTCTATTTCCTTGGGCTCTCACATTCAAAGAAATTGGTGACGTTGGTTTTTGGGCAATGATGATATTCTTAGCCGAACTGACAATCGGTTTAATCTATGCCTGGAAAAAAGGTGCCCTTGAGTGGGATTAAAGAAATATGGAATTTATAGCGAGTAAAAGCAGGCTTAACTAAAACAGTGATGATTTAGATCAAACCAGCTTAATTTGATTGAATTTAATATTTGAAGAATTTTTAAAGCGTTAGAATTTTAAGACAGCGTGGGATTTTAAGAAATGGGATTAATTACAAAACCTCCATTCAATAACGAGATGAGTTGGTCTCCTGAAATGGAACAAGGTCTAAGAGATGCCAATGGTCAGGTCATGCGCGCTGACGATCCTTATTTCAATGAATTATCAGGAAATTTAACAGATCAGGGTTTTGTTGTTGCGGCCTATGAAGACCTTATCCAGTGGGCAAGAACTGGTTCATTAATGTGGATGACATTTGGTCTGGCTTGCTGCGCTGTAGAAATGATGCAAGCGTCAATGCCTCGCTATGACGTTGAGAGATTTGGATTTGCTCCAAGAGCCAGTCCTCGTCAATCAGATGTGATTATTGTAGCTGGCACATTAACAAACAAAATGGCACCAGCTATTCGTAAAGTTTACGATCAGATGCCAGAGCCTCGTTATGTAATTTCTATGGGAAGTTGCGCAAACGGTGGTGGCTATTATCACTATTCATACTCAGTGGTTCGCGGTTGTGACAGGGTTTTACCAGTGGATGTTTATGTTCCAGGATGCCCTCCAACAGCTGAAGCACTGGTCTACGGCATTCTTTTACTACAAAAGAAAATACGCCGGACAGGAACAATTGAGCGCTAAGCACTTGCGGGGTAAGTGCTTATTACTAAGTGTTTTGATTTGAGTTAGGTTTTGAAAATTTCAGAAAAAATGTTTCTGAGATAAAAGACTTAAGATCTTTAAAGGAGACAGTTTTGCAAAGCGGATTGCAGGATATTGGAGATTTTATCTGCTCTAAAATGGCCAGCGGTGTCAAAACTGCAACCGTTGAGCATGACGAACTCACATTAATCGTCGAGCGCGACGAGATCTTAAATGTATTAAAATTCCTAAGAGACGACCCTCAGTGTAAATTCAACTGCATCATTGATCTGTGCGGTGTTGATTATCCGCAAAGAGAAAATCGTTTTGAAGTTGTCTACCATTTGCTAAGTTTAAAGCAAAACAATCGCGTACGTGTGAAGTTAGAAACAGATGAAGACACACCTGTTCCAAGCTGTGTTTCAGTCTACCCTGGCGCACTTTGGCTTGAGCGGGAAGCTTATGATATGTACGGTATCGCCTTTGACGGTCACGCGGATTTGCGCCGTCTTCTTACAGATTATGGGTTTCAAGGCTATCCATTGCGTAAAGATTTTCCAACAACCGGTTACGTTGAAGTCCGTTATGACGAAACACAAAAACGCGTTGTGTATGAGCCGGTAAAATTACCCCAGGAATTCAGAAATTTTGACTTTCAAAGCCCATGGGAAGGAACAGACTATGTCCTACCCGGTGATGAAAAAGCTGGTGATGGGGAAGGATAAGTCAGATGTCAGAAACAAGTTTAAGAAATTTCAGCATCAATTTCGGCCCGCAACACCCGGCAGCACACGGTGTGTTACGTCTTGTTCTTGAGCTTGATGGCGAAATCGTTGAGCGCGTAGATCCGCACATTGGCTTGCTTCATCGCGGCACAGAAAAATTAATTGAAACAAAAACATACGCACAAGCCGTCCCTTATTTCGATCGATTGGATTATGTGGCGCCGATGAACCAGGAACATGCGTTTTGCATGACAGCTGAAAAGCTCCTGAAAATCGAAGTGCCACGCCGCGGTCAAATCATCCGTGTTCTTTATTCAGAAATCGGGCGCTTGCTCTCACATCTATTGAATATCACCACACAAGCCATGGACGTCGGCGCACTAACACCGCCACTTTGGGGCTTTGAAGAGCGTGAAAAACTGATGATCTTCTATGAACGTGCATCAGGTTCACGCATGCACGCAGCTTATTTCCGCGTTGGCGGCGTTCATCAGGATTTACCCGAAGACCTGATCCAGGATATTTATGATTTCTGTGATCCGTTCTTGAAGGTTTGCGATGATATCGAAACACTCCTGACAGACAACCGTATTTTCAAACAACGAAATGTTGATATCGGTGTTGTCAGTTTAGAAGATGCTCTGGCATGGGGCTTTTCAGGTGTGATGGTTCGTGGCTCTGGAGCCGCTTGGGACCTGAGAAAATCACCATCTTATGAAATTTACGACGAGCTGAAGTTTGATATCCCGATTGGTAAAAATGGTGATTGTTATGATCGCTATCTCATTCGTATGGAAGAAATGCGTCAGTCAGTTTCACTTATGAAGCAATGTTGTGACTTACTAAAGACAACAGACGGACCAGTAATTGTTGAAGATAATAAATACGCACCACCACGCCGCAATGAAATGAAAGAATCAATGGAAGCATTGATCCATCACTTCAAACTTTACACTGAAGGCGTAAAAGTTCCAGCTGGTGAAGTTTACGCCGCCGTTGAAGCTCCAAAAGGTGAATTTGGTGTCTATCTGGTTGCCGATGGGTCTAATAAACCATATCGATGCAAAATTAGAGCCCCCGGGTTTGCTCATCTTTCAGCAATGGATTTCTTAAATAGAGGACACATGCTAGCAGACGTATCAGCCATTTTGGGCTCATTAGATAT
>CAXIDO010000059.1:0-8885 GCA_964022745.1 uncultured Methyloligella sp.
CTAGTCTTTCTGGTTTACAAGAAGACGCAAGAGACGCTGGAAGTGCCGTGGCAGCTCGGCTTGATGCGGTTAAGATTCAACTTGATAATGTTGTGAGTTGGTCTGAGACGCAAATGGCGCGCGAAGAAAGCAGTGGTGGCAGTTGTGGGCGTCAATCTGGTGCTGGACGAGGACCATTATATAATGCACGGCGGAGTGTTCGTGACCAGGTTGCTTCGCTTAGAGATGGCATTTCGACCTCATGGCTAGCACCAGTTAAAGCTGATTTAGAAAAACTTAGATTAAGTGTGGCTCGCATTGAAGGGGCAACTGTTGCTGAACGCCAAAAGATTTTTGAAATAACTGCTGCTGGTGTGCGGGGGAACGCTAAAAATATTGCGGCGCGCTCGAATGAACTTGGTAAAACAACGGCGACAGAGATGCTTGCTTTGGCTGAGACAGTCTCCGTTTCGCCTGGGGCGCCTGGGTTTTCTTGTTATGACCCAACTTTGGCACAGCGCTTAAGACAGGCTGCTGCACAAGCAGGCGAACCTGCAGTTCTCAATTTAAGGGAGGCTTCTTTTAATGAAGGGCCGGCTGGTGTTGCGAATGCTGTGAAGCGGCTCTGGGCTAATATGGGGTCTTATTTTACATCTCTTGTTTCTTATGTTGCTTCTGGAGGTGAAGTGGCAGGTGGGAAAACTGATGGTGGCTCGAAAATTACAGGTAGGGATTTAATTGCTCTTTTGGCGACACTAGGTGTTGATTTAGGGCTTTTTGCTTTAACTGCCCTTAACCCGCCGTCTGCTGGGCCCTTGCGCCGGGATGGTTTAGAGCGGAATCAGGCGCGGTTGCATTTGCCGAATATGACTGTGATTAGACAATTGACTGCTGCGATAGAGACTGCAATTTCACGAGCACCGGGGGCGGATATAGAATGGGTTCGAAAACACTTGGTTCACCATGGGGGGACCTCGTTTTTTATAATTCCCAATCTCTATAGTGTTGCTAAAGATAATAAAGACGAAGAATTAAGGGCGCTTGCGATTAATCAATTAACAGGTGTGCTTGATGATTTGGAGTTGATACGGGTTCTCACACCTCGTGAGCTTCGGCAAGCGCGGCGCGAAGAGGCGAGAGAGAGCCGAAGCCGGGTTGAGGAAAATGAACATATTCGTAATCATGGCTTGCTCTCTAAAGGGCGCCGGATGCTTGATATTGTTGGCTGGAGTGAGGAAGCTCAGCGGGATTTAGAGGTTTTCCATCTCGTTGATACGGAAGGTTTAACGCCGCTGCTTACTGTATTGAATGAAGCCAGCCGGGCTGGTGAGGCTAATGAGGACAGCACTGAGGAGGCGGATGTTTCTAAGGTTGCTTCAAACGAGGCTGATGAGCCTCAATCTAATGTTTAATTAGATATAAATAATTAAAGAAAAAGGTCTGCTAAATAAATTTAGCAGACCTTTTTTATATTTTTTCTTTTACAAAATTTAGTTCGTTTCGGTTTTGCTCTCTGCTTTAATTTCTTTACGCGCACATGGGATGGCCGTTAAGGTGCAAGTATAATATTGAGAACTACCTTCTTTTTTGCATTTGATAGATTTGCTTTTGGCGTTGTGCCATTGGGCATACTCTTCATCAAACTTTTTTTTCACCTGTTCTGACCATTGGATAATGGTGCGCATATTCGCAATTGATTCAAGAATATTTGGAAAGCCGATCAGTTTGATTTTATCTTTGCAGACCAATTCTGTTTCAATTGTTTTTTTCGATTGTGTTCCTGCGCTTGTTTGCACAGGAAATAATCCAAATGAGCAGATCAGTAGTAGAAACGTCAATTTTTTCAAATTATTCATTTTCATTTACCTAAAATGCATGACTATGACAGGCAAAATCTCAAAATAAAATTGGTAATTTTAACGCAGTATAGTCAATGGATTTCATTGATGTTTTTAGTCTGCCATCAAATCTTTAATAAAAGAATATGGATTTGAAAAATGATATTTAAATGTTTTTTAAGCACAATTTTTTATTTAATGGCGGGTAAATTCTGAGGCTAGGAAGTGAACATCATTTTGAGAAAATGAGCCTGATTTTGAATGGGCACCAAGGAATGATTGCTCACTGGTTTGTTTCGCACGCTTGATATGAACTTGCGGAATTTTGTCGCAGATTTGCCAAAGAGCATTAAAAGCGCGTTCGCCTCTAATTGCCGCTTGTTTACAGTCTTGATCAAAAATATAGAAACCGAACCTTGAGCTGACTTCACGGCGCATTGATTCGCCTGACCAGCTACATTGATTGGTTAGTGTTAATTGCTCGTGTGCGTCTACCAGGTTTTGTCTATTGCCCCAGCGAATGTTTTTCTCTGGGTTAAGACCACAAGGAGAATTTTCTGGTTCTAACCACTCGCAGAGCTGCTCTGTTGGCGTAATTTGTGCGAAGATTACTTTTAGCTCAATGTTAGCCAATGACAATTTTTCACGATATTGAATACATGCTTTTGCAATGTTTGCTTCTGGTGAGCGAGCAATGAGCGTTAAGTTTTTATCGAGAGAGACATCAGAAGAAATTTTTTCAATAAACTGGTCTAATATATCAAAGAAATAGTTTAACTCAGCAGTATCGTCTGTCGCTGTTGGGCTGCTGATGTCTTTGATAAGTCCCATTTTTTATTTTTCCTTCTTTTCTGGATAGACGACTAATGAAGTGGCTTTGCCATTTTTTATAAATGGCTTCCCCATCTGTTGAAATTCACAATAACAATATGGGGGTTAATGAATGATTGCCGAGTGAACTAAAAGTGAGCAATTTTTTAAAAAAATTAGACTTCTTTTTCTTCATCTGTGTTTTTACCCTTCTCATCTGTTGGGGCTGAGTTGTTGTCTTTGGCAAACCAATTTGTAATTTTTCCTACAGCAATGTGAGCTAATTCAGGCTCTTCTTCGGCCGTTTTGGGGTTTTTAACCTCTGTAATAGCCTTTTTACTTTCCTCAGCCTCTGAAGCTGTGAGGTTATCCTGAAGGGCTTCTAGCTTTTTTGAGATCTGTTCCGCAGGAGCTAAATCTTCTATTTTGTTTGCTTTTTGTGTTGTTTGCTCAGTTTCACTAAGTATTTTTACGTTTTGTTGTTCAGTGTTTTCTTCAGAAATTTTTTCTTGTTCTTCATGAACTAATGAAACTATGTTTTCATTTTCGACATTCTCGTGTGAGGTTTGATCACCCTTTGTTAAAGATGCAGATGCTTCTTCTGCCTTTTGTGCTGCTTCTTTATTTTTCGTTTCTTTGTTTAAGATTTCGCTTTGTTGTTTCATTTCTTCAGTGATCTGAGGAGGCTGTCCGTTTTTCTCGGGCTGCTTTTTCTCGGTATCAATTGGTCTTATGCCAATGGGGTTATAGGGGGGTTGTTTATTAACAAATGGCTGATTTGTTCTTTCCTGGTTTCCTTGGGAGACCTTTTGTAGAGGTTGATTTGCTCTCATGATTGGATGAGGCGTTTGATTTGCATTATTTAGAGGTGGTCTTTGGATTTGTCCGCCTTCTGATGGAGGCATATGGCGTCCACTATTTTGTGCTCCTTGATAAGGTGCTCGTTGATTTACCGGGTTTTGTCGATTGTTATTGAATGCTGTGTTTTGAAATGTAGCGGGTGCAATAACATTATTATGAGTTTGGGCCTCATGAGATTGAGGTTGATCTTTTCCACCAACTTTTCTCAGCATACGCGGTAATTCCATGACGGATTGATCATCCTGCCCTTCACTATATAGGTGTGTGTTTTCAATGGTATTATCTTTGATGTTCTGCCCGTTTTGATCAAAAAGACTTCCAAAATTGGCTGATTTTTCATTCTCGCCAGATTTTCCATCTTTTTGATCAGAGTCAGGATTGTATTTTTCAAAGCTGCGCTGGTTTGCATTTGCGATGGCAACATCTTTGGCTGCTCCCATTACCGCATCAAGTACGATATTGGACCAGGCGCCGTCTCTGAATTTATAGAGACGGAATGCACGGTGCTCTGCAAATGAGCTGCCCATCTTTTTTAATTTACCTCTGATGATAAAGGTTGGTGGAATGATAGCTCTGTCGACGATGCCACGTCCTTCTAAGCTGACGAAAAGATTAGCTAAATACTGGGCCTGGATATCATTTGAGGCCAAGGGGATCGCGACATAGTAATGTCCGCCCCAATCAAATACGACATGCTGGAAGAGACTGAACTCTTCTCTAATGCCAGCAAAATGGGTGGCGTGGAAGCTTGATAGAATGCCGCTTATGGGGCCATCTCTTGCGTCTTTCATAACGGGAACTAAAGATTTCAGGCGATCCATCGGACGGTTGATAGAAACCAACAAGAGACAAAAATCAACAAAAACAGCAATGGCGAGAGGAATGTAATCCCTGTCGTTTAATCCAGCTTGAACATTTGTTAGTTGTAAGGGCGGCTTTTTCCCATTAACAGAACGAACAGCTTTTTGGCGAGCTTCTCTGATTTCATCTTCACTTGGAGGCATTTTTAAAACCATCAGCCCTCTTAACGTTGAGGCCAGGCGGCGGAAGGCTTCGATGGTTGCTTCTGAACCTTCGACAGCTGCGATTTTTGGTTTGCCAAGCAGAGGCAACTGGTCAAAAGCTTGTACAACGCCCCTCAAAGCTGATTGAAGTTGATTGTCAGGACACTTAAAGGTGCCGCCTTTTCCATCTGGAAATTGTGTTTTCGTAGACCGTTCAGCTAAGCTGTTACGAATGGATTTCAACTGTGGATCTGTTCTGAACGAATTGAACCGCGTGATCGTTAGATCTAATCTTTGGTTCAGGCTTTTCATGAACGCATTTCTTGTGCCTGTTGCAGGGTCAACTGTTGAAGGATGGCGTGATGCAATTTTGGCCATATCTCCATTGAGCTGCTTGATTTCTGTGGCGACCGTTTGTGCTCGCCTTGTGACGAAGTCTCCTGCAAAGGAGAAACTCTTTGCGTCATTGTCTCTTAGGCGACGCCTTGGTCCATCACCTGGGCGAGAATTTGGGCAACTATTACCTTTTGTACGTTCTTCGTTTGCCTTTTGAAGTGAGAGCGCTGTTAGGGTTGTGAGGGTGCTTTCTAATTGTTCCAATCTTGATTGACCGGCTTGCAGTGAACCTTGAACTTGTCCAACGGCACTTTCGGCTGATCTTGTTGCTTCAGATCGGCTTTCTAAAAATTTCCAATAAAAGCCAAAACCGAAACCAATTGAAATAAGGGTAAGAAATAAATAGCCAAAAACAAAGATGGTTCTCAAAGCCCAGTTTAGCGGTGCGAATAGTTGATCAAGGATGTAGACGATCATCAGCATAAGCATGGCAACAGCAAAGCCGATTGCTAATTTATAGGTGAAACCGATATCACCTGAATTTGCTGTTATGAGTTCTAAGAGGCCTGAATAGGTCGAGACCCAAGATAGGGTGCCAAGGCCAATAATGAGAAGCACTTTTTTGATATCGACGGGGGTTTTTTGTTCATCGACTTCTTTAAACATCCTCTCCAGTTCATTGGTGCTGGAGGAGAGGCGTTGATAAACACCGGTGTTTTTAATCATATCACTCATTATCGAATTTACCCTTAAAGTCGATTTATTACTTGAAGCTCGTTTATCGTCTTAAAACTATTTATGTGATCCATGTATTTTTCATCACCGGACCTGAATTCAGCATGAATGGTTTTTTTAGATGTAAATTTATCTGGCCTATTGGCTAAATAAAGGCCACATCAACCAAATAATTTTATGGCTACTAGAGTTGGCCAGATGTGTAATTTTGTCATTTTTGAGATGGTGGTTGTCTGCTTTCCCTTTACCCAGATCTCCCTGTATCAATCTATAAGTTCTGCAAACAGAATTAGTGACTGACTCGTTTTTTAGGATCGGCCTAACTTATTGAATAACATTCAATTTAAGTGGTGGAACGATCTATCAAAGTTTTGGCTCCCAAATTTCTTGGAAGCCTAAGTTTAGAATTGTTGGTTACAATTTAATTTTGTTAAGGATTTGTTTACCAATTCTTTAGGGCTGAAATTGGGCTTTGGGGGCTGGGAGATGCAGTCGAGGCGTTTAGATAGCTGTTTCTTGGCGCTGCAATAAATTAGCGTTTCTTATTTTTTGCGAAGCCGCCAAGGGATAATAGCAACTGCTCGAGTTCACAAACTTCTAGAGTGGGATTATTGCGACGTCTTGCTTTGCCCATGATTTCTTGAACTTTATGAATAGCATGGGCCAGGTGATCCTCATGCCAGATATTCAGTTGTTTAATGAAATTATCACGGCGTTCAAAATAAAGCGGAGGGCGCTGTGATTTGGCGACTGTATCTATCGTCGCTCCATTTGAAATGCTTAGTGCACCTTTGTGTAATTTTTCTAGCTGACGCAAGAGACTGAGAAAAATTGGTGCTGGGTTTAAGCCAGTGCTAATAGCGCGGCTTAGTTGATTAAGTGCGATTTGTGGATTGCCAAGCAAGGTTTGCGCGATGATTTGATCCATCGCTATTTCTGACATATCGCTGAGGATATTGTCGATGTCCTCAATGGTTATCTGATCTTTTCCCATGGCATAGAGCGCTAGTTTCTCGATCTCTTTGCGGCTGAGGCCGCGATCTGCACCTAAACGGGATATGAGATATTGTTCAGTTTCTTTTGAGAGGACTAACTTATTCTCATTTAGGATATCCTGGATGAGATTATGGAGAGCTGCATTATTATCAGTGTAACAAGGGATTGCAGCTGTGGACTTGTTGCTTTCGAATATTTTTCTAAGCTTAGCTGTCTTTTTTAAATCACCAGCTTCAATGATCAAATCCGCTTCGAAAGGTGTTTCTTTTAAAAGATCTTCGAGAGCGTTAACAGATAGGGCGGTGCCTGCCGTGACACGCAGAACTTTTCTCTCGCCAAACATCGAGATGGTTTTTAAATCGAGAGAGAGGCGCTCGGGATTAGCTGATAAGTCATCATTTAAAATGGTGATTTGTTCAGTTTCAGCCCCTTGGCGTTTAGCTTTTGCTGCTAAGTTTTGACTTAGAAATTTAGCACGTTCTGAAACAAGGCCATTGTCTGGACCAAAGATTAGATATGCATCGTAGGCGCTTGGAGATTTAATGAGCCGGTCAATGTCGCTCGGTTTTATAGCAACCATTTTAACTCACGATAATCAAAGGGGTGAAGAACCAAATTGTAGAGCTTAGCTATTTCCTGATAGGAATGCTGAAATTCTACCTTGAAGGTCTTCAGCTGTTGTTTTGGCTGCACGGTCTTCAGCATCACGCCGAGAGCGTACATTTGAATAAATCGATGTATTATCGTTAAAAGCCGCTTTTGCGAATGAAGTGCCTTCTAAAATTGGTAATTTATCATCGCCAACTCTGTAGAGCTTGAAGGATGTGTTTAATTCTAAGAATTGACCTTCACTATCACCATCGCGGCGAACAAATTGTGATTTTACAGATTCTTTAACGGCTAATGTCAGTTTATATTGAGGAGCATCTGCATGGCCACCACCGGTAAAGCGGAAAATAAGCTCATTGCGAACAACTTGACCAACACGGCCTGGTACTTCTGGAATAGAAACGGTTTTCAAAGTTTCCTGAAGTTGTGCGTTTGTTGCGGTCGTTCCATAGAGAGGTTTGAAGGCACAACCTGAAAGAAGGGCGCTTGTGCAGCTAAGCATGATCGCCACTGAAACAGCTTTGAAGCTCATTTTAGGTGTTTTGCTTAAGTGAGTTTGGGGGTGTTTTCCCATCATCGTCTATCCTGCATTTCTCTTTGAACTTATTTCAAATCAAATATAAACGTCATTTTATAACGAATTCTTATCTGAAAAGTCTGCAACTTTTCAGGAATGCGTATTATATAACAAATTCTTACCCTAAAAAGTCTAACAACTTTTGAGGAATACGTTGTATATAACGAACTCTAATCCTCAAAAGTTACAGAATTTTGAGGGTAAGTGATATCAATTAGCCACAATATTCACGATTTTTCGTGGAACCACAATAATTTTGCGAATATTTTTGCCATCAATTGCTTTTTGAACCCCGTCTAGTTCTAGAGCGGCTTTCTCTGTCTCATCTTTGGACGCATCGAGGGGAATAGTCAACTCACTACGGCGTTTTCCATTAACTTGTACCGCGATTGTAATCGAATCTTCTTGCAAAAGTGACTTATTGACATCAGGCCATGGGGTTTTTGCTAGTAGTTCGCTGTTCCCTAAGTGAGCCCAGCACTGTTCAGCCAGATGCGGCATCATTGGCCCAAAAGCGGTGATTAGAAAGTTTGCTGCTTCTTTTAAAGCAAAGGCCATATCTGGTTTTAGGTCAGATTTAGCGGCTGCCAAGTTGCTAGATACGATGTTTGTATATTCATAAATTTGGGCAACTGAGCGGTTAAACCTTAAGTTTTCAATGTCGTTTGAGACATTATCAAGGGCTTTATGGGCCGCTTTACGAAGCTCCAAGGCTTTATCTGAGAATTCGGCTGGTTCTTCATATATATCATCGCCTAAAAGAGCTTTTACATCGGTGATAACGCGCCAAAGCCGCTGTACAAAGCGGCCGGCGCCTTCTACGCCGGCTTCTGTCCAAACAACATCGCGTTCAGGTGGGCTATCTGACAAGACAAACCAACGGGCTGTATCAGCGCCATAATGGCTCAAAATATCGTCTGGATCGACGACATTTAGCTTGGATTTTGACATTTTCTCAATGGAGCCGATTTTAACAGGCTTGCCTGTTTCAAGCGCCGTTGCGACGCGCTTGCCATCTACATCTTCAATTTTAATGTCGGCAGGTGAGATCCAATCGCCGTCTTCAGTTTTATAAGTTTCATGGTTGACCATGCCCTGGGTAAAGAGGCCTTTGAACGGTTCTTTTAAACCAATATGACC
>CAXIDO010000060.1:0-8880 GCA_964022745.1 uncultured Methyloligella sp.
TAAGTTTTACAATGTCGGGCGTGTTGCATTTCCTGAGTCGAATAACGCACTTAAAGATCCTTATCCTGTGACATTTAATCTGTGTGCGTTCAATACAGCTAATTCAGAAAACCTGCTTATTCCCGGAGCATACACCGGTGGTGTCAGGCTGGTGACGCGCTTTTACACTGCAGATCAGTAACTGCATAATGCCTGTCTGAAAACGATAAGATGAAATAGATTTTATTATTTCAGTTAAGAAAATTCAATTCCATGAAACTCTACATAGACGCAGACGCATGCCCTGTAAAAGATGAAGCTGTCAAAGTGGCTGTCCGGCACAATATGCCAATCATCTTTGTTTCCAACTCATGGATGCGCCTTGATGATCACCCATTGGTCGAGCGCATCGTCGTCTCCGAAGGGCCTGATGAAGCAGATAACTGGATTGTCGAGAAGGTCCAAAAAGATGACATTGTCATCACGTCAGATATCCCTCTAGCGGCCAGAGCAATGGAAAAAGAGGGGCGAGCCCTTCGCCCCAATGGCAAAGCCTTCACAGATGATAATATCGGAATGGCCCTTGCCATGCGCGAGCTCAACCAGGAGCTACGCGAAACTGGTGAGATAAAAGGCTATAACCCAGGTTTCACACAAAGAGACCGCTCTGATTTTTTGCAAGCATTGGAAAATGAAATCCAGCTCATAAAGAGGCAATAAAAATAAGCCACCTAACTTATTTTTGACAGGACACTATTTTACATCTCAATATAGGAACTGCAAATATCTTTAAGGAGATGAGACATGCTGAAAATGGTTGGAACTGCCTGCATCGAAGCGCCCATTGATAAAACATGGCGCGCATTAGCTGATATTGAAAATGTTGATCTTTGGGTCGACCCGATTTTATCCGCATCCTGTGAGGGCGGGCAGAGTAAAGGTGTAGGGGCTGCAAGAACCTGTCAGTTAAAAGGTAATATGCAAATCACAGAAACCTGGACAGAGTGGAATGAGGGAAAAAGCTTCACATATGTCTCCTATGATGTCCCGATGGCTAAATTTGCAAAAAACAAATGGTCAGTAGAAGAAGTGAACGGCAAAACTCTCTTAAAGTCTGAAGCTGAAATAACATTCAAAGGCGGGATTTTCGGAAGAGTGTTAGAGCCCATCATGGCTCTTATCTCAAAGAAGATGAGCGCAGATTCAATGGCTGGAATTAAACACCTCGTTGAAACAGGCACGCCCTACCAGGGTGAAGTTTCAAAACTGCCTCGTGCAGCAATAACCTGCTAAAACAAAAGGAACTTCCTCATGCGCATTAATGGCATTGAAAAACAAACCATATGGCTCAATGAAGATGGCTGGTCAGTAGACATTATCGACCAAACCGTTCTGCCGCATAAGTTTGTGGTGGTTAATCTTAAAACATTAGATGATGCGGCCTATGCCATTAAAGCCATGCTGGTCAGAGGGGCGCCATTAATCGGCGCCACAGCCGCTTACGGTCTTTGCTTGGCTCTTAGAAATGATGTGTCAGATGACGCAATGTCAAAGGCTTGTGACTACCTAAATGAACAGCGCCCAACAGCCGTGAATTTGCGCTGGGCCCTTGCAGTGATGACAAATCATCTAAGTCCATTGCCTGAAGAAGCTCGTTTGGAAGCGGCCTATAAAAAGGCCGCTGAAATTGTCGCAGATGACATTGAAACCTGCAGATTAATTGGCGTGCACGGCCTTGAATTAATCAAAGATATCGCCGCTAAAAAAGCCCCAGGTGAGACAATCAATATTCTCACACATTGTAATGCTGGCTGGCTAGCAACCACACAGTGGGGCACAGCCACATCGCCAGTTTATCACGCAGCCAAAGCAGGCATTCCGGTCCATGTCTGGGTTGATGAAACCAGACCAAGAAACCAGGGCGCCAGTCTCACAGCTTATGAATTGGGCCATGAAGAAATCCCTAATACAATTATCGTCGATAATGCTGGTGGCCATCTCATGCAACACGGCAAAGTAGACCTCTGCATCGTCGGCACAGATAGAACCGCCGCGAATGGAGATGTATGCAATAAAATCGGTACCTATCTCAAAGCCTTGGCAGCGCATGATAACAACATCCCGTTTTATGTAGCACTGCCAAGTACAACCATCGATTGGACCTTGGACAACGGCTTCGACATCCCCATTGAAGAGCGCGGCCAGGAAGAAGTGCTGCAAATGACAGGTCGTCTCAGCAGTAGTGAGAAAGGTGAAATGGTGACGATAGACATCGCTGCATCAGGCAGCCCAGCAGCCAACCCGGCATTTGACGTAACACCGGCGAAATATGTAAGCGGTTTGATCACTGAGAAAGGCGTCGTAGAAGCAAATAGCTCAGCTCTGGCGGAATTAAAAACGGAACTTAAAAATGTCGCCTAAACCCAAAAAATCGGATGATCAAAAAATGCCGAAAGAACAAAAGAAACTGGCAAAAGAGATCATTAAGCACTCGCTCTATATGAAAGCAAAGGGCTTAACCCCAGGTCATTCAGGAAATGTCTCCGCAAGGCTGCCTAATGATAATGAAGTAGAGACACTATCGTTTTTAATCACTCCAACCGGTATGCCATATGAAGACCTAAAGCCTAAAGATATAGTGCTGGTCACACATAATGAAACAACAGGTGAAACTTCCTGGGATGAAAAAGGGCTTGCCCCATCAAGTGAATGGCAATTTCACTTAAGCGCTTATCAGGCCAACAGTGCGGTTAATGCACTGGTGCACACCCATTCAAATTTCGCAACAACAATTGCGTGCGCTAATTTAGAAATTCCACCCTTTCATTACATGGTCGCAGCAGCAGGCGGAAAAATCATACCGCTCGTGCCATATGCAATTTTTGGGTCCAAGAAATTATCGGATGGCGTCGCCAAAGCTTTTAAAAATTACAAAGCCTGCCTCATGGCGCATCATGGCCTGTTAACGGGTGAAAAAAACTTAGCCAAAGCCATGGAGCTCACTGAAATTGTCGAAGACCTTGCCAAACAATTCTGGGCCCTCAAGCAATTAGGCGAGCCAGCATTACTAAGCGACCGGCAGATGAACGACGTAATTAAAAAATTCCAAACTTACGGCCAGCAAAAAGGCCAGGAAAACAATTAAGCGCGGTTGCTAGTGGGCAACCTGAAGCGCAACTAAAAAGCGCGGTTGCCTACGACGGTTGCTGGCGGGCAATCTGAAGGTGCATTAAAAATAAGCAAACTACAGCGCAATTAAAAAAACGCTCGTGAGACAATGCAAAGCAGCTAGTTGCCTTCCTTGAGCACTATATTTCGCTCAACAAAAACGATGCCATCAAACTCCATAACTATCTCACCATGTTGGTTCTTGGCGCGGTTATGAATAAACAAAATTCCCCATTCAGGGCGACTATTCGTCGTGCGTTTGTTCGTGATCTCACATTCATAAGAAATCACATCACCAGCCAAAACAGGTTTCAGCCAACGCATGTTTTTAAACCCAGGCGAAGGTCCCATCTTGGCAACGGGTTCACCAAGCGAAAGCCGGTCCTCAGCTAATTGATGCAAGGTCCGGCACATGCAGTGCATCCAAATCGCACTCACTTGCCAGCCAGAAGCAGCAAGAGCGCCAAAAGGGCCGTTGCGGGCTGCCTCTTCATCAAGATGAAAGGGAAGCGGGTCGTAAATCTCAGAATAACTTTTAATCAATTCAGCTGTGAACTTAAAATCCCCAAGATCAAGCACCTCACCAATTTCTATTTCTTCAAAATAAAAACTCATGTCTGACCTCCTGTCTTTAACCCAATAAATTGAGTAGAGACCATGGTCATAACTTTTAAGTCGTCTTGATTGGCAGCTTCAATTAAAAAGTCGATAATACCCATATGTGGTTTCGAGTTTGATACTCGTTTTGAAAGAACCTTATAGCGAACACTCAAGCAATCATCAGGATAAACAGGCGCCAGCCAATGCGCTTCCTTCACACCAGGCGAGCCGTAATTAACAGTGTTTGTAAGAAGCTGTTCAACCATTTGCTTAATCAGCAAAGCGCCCGTCTGCCAGCCTGAGCTCGCTAGGCCACCAAGCATTGAGGCTTTACCAGCAGCTTCATTCAGATGCATTGGTTGCGGGTCATAAAGAGAAGCAAAGTCAATAATTTGATCTTTTGTGGAAGAAAACACACCAATAGAATGGCAGCTTTCATCGACAATAAAGTCTTCATAATAGTAAAGAGTGCTCATGTCTTATATAGCCATAAATAGTAGAGAGAACGGGTGATCAAAATAGCAAAACGTCGAGAGGTAAAAATTGATCTATCTCATCATGTGATCATATTGTGTAAGAATTAAAAACGCCAAAACAGAGTAAATAATGGCAATCAAAGATTTATTTCATTTTTTCTTCTCTAAGAGCACGCCGCTGCAATTCTTTTTCTCTCTCACTCATTTGTGTTTTGTCACGCCCGCCTAAATTATTCGGAGAAGGTAATGTTTGAGTTGGGCGTTCATCACCAATGGGCTCAGCCAAACTAGCGGTCTTCCCCTCAGCCCTGCCAATAAGAAAAGCACCCAAATTGCGATTGTTTGATTTGTTAGCTCTAGGCTCTTTCTCAGGCAGTTTAAAACGCTGTTGCGCTTCGGAAAGCACATAGCTTTTTTTATCAAATTGGTCGGCGTCTTTTACATCGTCTTGTTTTGATTTAGCCATCGCAGATGAATGAGAAGAGCGAGAAGAATTCTCGGAGCCAAGAGACTTATTCCGTTGCTGAATAGCTGAGTGTAATTTGCTGTTAACACCGTTAATAATACCATCACGAAAAGATAAATAATAAGCCCGACCTAAATGCTCGACTTCTTTTGAACGCCGGACGATAAATTTCTCTAAAGATTGAGAAAGCCAAAGTGCAAAATACACATCACTTTCCAAACCAAAATAACGGCACTCAGATGGACGCTCATCACTTTCAGGAACATGAAAGGCAAGTGTATCAGTATAGTCTGCAATGAGATAGGCAAGCGCGTCATGAATATGTGCGCTCTCAGCACTTTGACCAGTTGATTTCAGTTGAGAAAATCCATCTTGAGAAAGGTTAAGTGCGCCGAGGTCTAACTCATACTTATCAAGCAGTTCCCGCGCCTTTTCAGCAGCAGCCACAGCCTCAGCCTCCGTAGCCGCACGATCCTCAGCTTTGGCCATCAGAGCTTTAATTTTATTTGCGATTTTACTTTTATCAAAATCAGTCATGCAGTTAACCCAAAAAAGACTCAAGCGACTGAATTAGCATAAACATGAGAGATTAAGTTGTGTAGCAAAAATATTGAATAAAAGAAAACTAACTAGAAGTCTCAAGAAGATGCCCAAAGCGGAGTAAATTCCCATCAGGGTCGATGATGTTTAATTCACATACTCCCCATTCTTTATCTTCAGCAGCGATAAAACGTGGGATACCTTCCTTGGGCAAATCGAGAGCTGCATATTTTAAAGAGAGAACATTAGCATCTTCAATCCTGATAAAAACACCATGAACAGAAGTCTCAGCAACATGTTCTTCAAACCTAAAAAAGTGTAACTCTATTTTGTCTTGATATAAAATTAAGTAGCCATGATCTGGATACTCACTTCCAACTTCAAACCCAAGTTTAGAATAAAAGCCCTTTGTTCTCTCAAAGTCAGAACTAGGAAAAATGGGGCAAACACTTTGAAACATGTTTTACTACCTTAAATTTTGACGCAAAATTTTAAAATCGACATCAATAATAACAAATAAATGGATAGAAATTTGGCTAAAAATAAATATAGAGAAATTTATAACTAAGATTTTATTTCGCGGCGTTTATTAGCACGTTTAAACTTATTTTGGTATTCACGCCGTTGTTTCGTAACTTCATACAAAACGATTCCGGATGTTGTCCCCAAATTAAGACTTTCAATCATTCCAAACATAGGTATTCCGACACACATTTCACTGTGTTCGATGGCTAGATCGCTAATCCCTTTTACTTCATTTCCAAACCATACGGCTAGTTTGGTATATTCAGTGTAATCTGCTTCATGCAAGATTTCATTTCTTTGCCCCTTGATATGAGGAGAAGTAACAACAGAAATGAATCTGTTTTTATCAAGATGTTCAATACAATCTTCAGTGCTATCAAAGCGTTTAACATAACTCCATTTGATGGCAGATACAGACGTTTTTGAAAGAGATCGACGTTCTCTCATTTCTTGCCAATCGTCTGGCAGAGATTTACCGGGGTCAATTATATAAGTCTTCTCAACACCAAGAGCATTAACATTTCGAATAACAGTGCCGATATTCTTAATGTCTCTAGGGTTTTCAATAACAGCAATTAAATTCTTGCAAATGTAAGGTTTGATTTCATCTGCACGTTGGCGAACTGAACTTTTTTTAGGAGATGTTTCAGTTGAAGTCATATCGCTTTAAATGCCTTATTTTCCTAATTAGCAAACCTAAAGTGCAGCACATCTCCGTCCTTAACAATATAGTCTTTGCCCTCTAAGCGCATCTTGCCTTTTTCCTTCGAGCCAGCTTCGCCCTTAAACTCAACATAGTCATCATAAGCAATGGTCTCAGCGCGGATGAAACCTTTTTCAAAGTCAGTGTGAATAACACCAGCCGCTTGCGGTGCTTGCGTTCCTTGTGGAATGGTCCAGGCCCGGGTTTCTTTCGGCCCACAGGTGAAATAGGTGATAAGGTCAAGCAACCCATAACCCGCACGAATAAGTCTGTTGAGCCCCGGCTCTTCGAGACCAAGGTCAGCTAGAAATTCAGTGCGTTCATCATCTTCCAAACCAGATAGTTCAGATTCAATCTTAGCTGAGATGATAACAAATGCAGCGCCTTCTGCTTTAGCTTGTTCTTCAACTCGCTTTGATAATTCATTACCTTTGTCTGCAGAGTCTTCATCAACATTCGCCACATAAACAATCGGCTTGTCAGTAAGAAGTTGCAATAGGCGGAAAAGAGGGCGCTCATCATCTTCAATCTCAGTTTCACGAGCTGGTTTGCCATCTTGCAATTTAGCCAAAACTTTTTCGATAATTTTTAAAAGCGCAATCGCTTCTTTGTCCTGCCCCTTGGCCTTTTTCTCTAAGTTTGTTTTACGCTTCTCTAAGCTCTCAAGGTCGGCAAGCATTAATTCAGTCTCAACCGTCTCAGCGTCAGATAAAGGGTCAACCTTGCCTTCAACGTGGGTAATATTATCATCTTCAAAACAGCGAAGAACATAAGCAATTGCATCGACTTCGCGAATGTTCGCCAAAAACTGGTTGCCAAGACCTTCACCTTTAGAAGCCCCCTTAACAAGGCCCGCAATATCAACAAAGGTAAGCCGTGTGGGCAGAATCTCTTTTGATGAGGCAATAGATGCTAATGTATCCAGACGTTCATCAGGTACACAGACATCACCAACATTTGGTTCAATGGTGCAAAATGGAAAGTTAGCAGCTTCAGCGCTAGCTGTTTGGGTCAGCGCATTAAAAAGGGTTGATTTACCAACATTAGGCAAGCCCACAATCCCGCATTTAAAACCCATTACTTTTCATCTCCCTTGTTTAACCATTTATCTAAAGCTGCACCAAGTGCGCTTTTGTCTGTTTTATCAGCATGTTGTGTATCAGCTGTTTTAGTGTCACTTTTGTCTTTGTTGCGGCTACGATACTTTTCTTTTTTGACAACAACACCTTCAGGTGACTGAGGTTTCTGAATTGTGTTGTTTTCAGCCTTAGGCTTCTTGGCTTTCTTTGGTGCGTAAACACTCAAGTCATCACCAACCATTTTTATAAAGTCAGAGTGACGATCGGAAACCAGTAATCCAGCATGGCGTGAATGAGAGCGAAGCGCATCTTCTAGCCAGTCCGCATCATCCTTGGAAAAATCTTTTAAAACAAAATTGGCAACTTGCGATTTTTGAATTGGCCGACCAACACCCATCCGCACGCGCACATAAGCATTGCCAACATGCTGGCTAATCGATTTCAGACCATTATGTCCGGCATTGCCACCATCTGCTTTAATTTTGATTTTCGCAGGCGGCAAATCAATCTCGTCATGAAAGACAATAATATCGCCTAAATCAATTTTATAAAAAGAGCTTGCTGCTTGTACAGCCTCGCCAGAAAGGTTCATGACGGTTTGTGGTTTGAGTAACAAACATTTCTGCCCGTCAATAAGCCCTTCAGAAGTCTCTCCCTTAAAACGAGAACGCCAAGGCGTAAAGTTATACGACTTGGCAATTTCTTCAAGAACCATAAACCCGGGATTATGACGCTTGCGGGCATCTTCTTTACCCGGATTTCCAAGTCCCACAAGGAGCTTCATCATCACTGTCCTATCAGGTCTCAATTAGAAAAAGGTTCTAATTATTCAGAAGCAGCTTCTTCGCCGTCACCTTCTTCAGCTTCAGCAGCAGCTTCAGCGGCAGCTTCGTCTTCTTCAGCTTCAGTTGGGCCAGAGCTTGCGATTGTAGCAACTGTAAAGTCACGATCAGTGATCGTTGATGTCACACCTTCAGGAAGGGTCACATCTGAAATGTGAATTGAAGAGCCAATATCAACATCAGCCAAATCAATTTCAATAACTTCAGGAATTGCATTTGGAGCACATGTTAGTTCAAGTTCGTGGCGAACAACGTTAAGTGCGCCGCCTTTCTTAAGGCCAGGACATGTATCTTCATTCAAGAAGGAAACTGCCACAGAAACAGAAACTTTCGTTCCTTTACCAATGCGCAGAAAATCCACGTGCATAGGGAAATCTTTAACAGGGTGAACTTGGCAATCACGAGCCAAAACCTGTGATTTTTTACCGTTCACGTCAATTTCAAAAACGGTTGCCAAAAATTGGCCCGTGTGAAGTTGCTTGTAAATTTCTTTATAAGGCAG
>CAXIDO010000061.1:0-8861 GCA_964022745.1 uncultured Methyloligella sp.
CGGAACAATAGATTTGTCTCTGTTTTGTCTCACGGGCGATGGCAGCGAAGCTGCCGCCCTGCGACGCGCAGCGCTAGGCGCTGACGGACTCTACTCATGCACTTCGGTTGCCCACTAGCAACCATGCTGGCCTACGTTTTTTGTCTTCGGATGGTTGAGGGATGAGATTTAGGGAATTAGAGATTTCGAACCATATTCTACAGCTCTGAAGCAAGCTTAGCTTGCTTCCATTGATTTTACTTAATTAATAACCTGAAAATCTTAATAACCTATCATTAATTATAAATTTAAACTACACTAATACTCCATTGACCAACAAAACAATCCATTTGTATTGTTGTTTCATGAATAAAAATCACGAAACATATTTAAGATTTGTTACCATCCAACCAGATGAAGATACTGGTTTGCCTAGGGGATTGTTTGGTATCGCATATGAACTAAAAAGAGGATGCCAACTCACAAAGTATGAATATGAAATACTAGCAGATTTGCTGAATTGGTTTGAAAAACACCTGAGTATACCTGATCGTTTTAATAAAACGAAATCTAAAGCATATTACCGCAGACAACACACGAACGGTATTTGCTGGTTCAAGTCTAGTGCGACCACACATATTAAAAAAATGAGAGAAATAGCCCATATACTGTCTGAGCATGGACATTTTATCAATGAAGTTAAATCGACCAGACTAGGATATATTGTCTATGAGGATGAAGTGCAAATTGTAGCTGAACCTTATGCAGATACGCAGCTGACCTAACCAACGTAATTACTATTTGCATACTAACAAACAACTCGATTTAACAAAAATTAACCGAATAAATTATTACAAACTCAATAATTAAACTGTAGAAAATCATTTTTACTTAAGATAAAAAAGGCTTTCACTGTGAAAAATCACTTCTTCCAATCGTTTTTTTTAGCTATTTCACTATTTCTAATTTTTCCATCAAACCTGATAATATCAAGTTCTAATGCCCACGAGTCTCTGGACCACCGATTGCCGTTTACTACGGAGCAAGCAGAAAAAGCCAGAATTTTTAATACAGTCAGTAAACTCATCTCTGAATCAAAATTTGACGAAATTGAAACACTCGCTGCAAAATATCGAAATACGAACGAGCGGAGCCCTAGTGGTTTATGGAACCTAACTCATTTCTATGAAAGCCTTGGTAGATACTGGAACTCCACTGATAAACTCTATTCACCAGAAGAGACGCAGAAACGAAGGAATGTTTTCTTTAATAGTTGGAGACAAAAATACCCTAACTCTCCGACACCATATTTAGCTCAAGTTGTTTTGCACAGATCCTTCGCCTGGAAAACCCGGGGATGGGGCTATACAAATACTGTAAAAAAAGAAGCCTGGGCACCTTTCTTTAAGCACATCAAGATTGCCCGAAATTTATTAGATAAACATAAAAAAATAGCTAGTCTTGATCCTCATTGGTACAAACTGAGAATACGCATTGGTGTGGAACTTGGTGAAAGTAAGGACTCTATTTTAACTAATATTTTTGAGGGGATAAACAAAACTCCAAATTATTACCCAATATATTTTGCTGCGGTCGCCTTTTTCTCCCCCATGTGGAATGGAGATGAAGCAAAAATAGCTTCCTTAGCTGACTTAGCTGTTAAATTAACCGAAAAAAATGAAGGCCAAAGTCTTTACGCTAGGATTTATTGGGCAGCCATTCAAGGACGTGACGGAAACCTCGTTTTTTTTAGTCCAACTATGTCTTGGGATCGAATGAAGAAAGGGATGGATGATGTTGTTGCGAGATATCCGGACCACTGGAATATTAATAACTTTCTTTATTTTTCTTGTGTGAGAGCAGATAAACCTCAAGTCCAGAAATTATTTAAAATGATGGAAGGCGAACCACTCTTAAAAGTATGGGGTAAAAAAGAATTATTTGAAGAATGCAAGCGTTTTGCGATGACAAAATAAAAAATTAAAATAGGTCCTCAAGTTTTTTAAAAAAGACCGCTAAAGAAATTTAGCGGCCTCTTTTATTTGCGCTTCAGTTGCCTTTCTGTGCTTCAAAATGCCCACATGGCATCCGCTAGAAGCAACCTCACTATACTGTTACATTCTATGCTCGTTTTACGAGGCCTATAACAAACAGCAAGACGACGGCGCCAAGGGTGGCGCTTATTATGTCGGCTACTGGGAAGCCGCCTGGGATCATTCCGGCGAAGAACCAGCCGGCGACGACCGCGCCCAAGATACCGACGATGATGTTTCCTAAGACGCCGAAACCACCACCACGCATGATTTGTCCTGCAAGCCAACCGGCAACAGCACCTATTGCCAAAAATATTATTAAACTAACTGGATCAAAAGCCATTGGTAATCCCCTTTGCAATTGTTTCTATCCGAATTAGATATAAGATCTAGCTAAGAGATTACAAGAATTAAATATCAGAACATATTGATATTAAATAAAACATTTTTTATTTGCGCATGCAATTAATCATAAAAAAACTCACCTTCCAGCCTGGAAAGTGAGTTTTTTAATTTTTCTTGTTAGCGTAGTTTACGCTGCTTTTTGATCTTTAGATCCATCGCTTTCTTCACTCACATTTTCAATGAAATCATTGATTTCGTGAGTGATAGCTTCGATCGTTTCAACCAATTGCTCTGATGCTTGATTGACTGTGTCAACTTCCCTTGAAGTGACATTCAACTTCTCATTCATATCAGTTACATTTTCAGCAGCTCCATTGGTGCCTTTAGACGCCAATACCAAAGATTGAGCAATTTCTTTCGTTGCAGAATCTTGCTCTTCTACTGAGTGAGAAATAGCTGTTGAGAGAGATTGTATTTCAACAACGCATTCAGCAATGTTTCTAACTGAGTTCACTGAATTTTCAGTTGAAGACTGAATTTCCTGAATTTGCTCGGTTATTTTCTCGGTTGCGCTAGCTGTTTGGTTCGCCAAAGTTTTCACTTCAGCAGCAACCACAGCAAAGCCACTACCGGCTTCTCCAGCTCTCGCCGCTTCAATTGTTGCGTTGAGTGCAAGCAAGTTTGTTTGCTCCGCAATTTGTTGAATAAGCTCGGTGATTGTTCCAATTTCCTGAACAGCTGCAAGGAGTGAGCTGACTTCACGCTCTGTGTCTGTTGCTGTTGTTGAGGCAACTGTTTGCACATTTTGCGACGCTTCGTTTGACATTTCACCAGCTGTTGTTGCACCATTTGCTGTTTCGACTACAAGGCATGACATGCGCTCGGAAGCTTGCTTCATATTTTCTGAATGCGAGCTTGCGTTTGAGATCGATGACGCAATGTTGCTTTTGAAATTCTCAATGAGTTTTTCCAAAGCTTCTTGGCGCTGGCGATCTCGTTCTTGTGCAATTTTTGCTTTTTCTTCCAGAGAATTTCGCTCTATCATGTTTTGCAAGAAAACTTTCATTGCTCTGGAGATGTCACCGATCACATCTTGGCGCTCGTTATATTGAATTTTAACCGACGTATCACCATTTGCCAGATTAGTGATTGTGTCACTTTGCGTGTTGAGCATGTTGATGATATTACGCATCTGGATGTATGTTATAAAGAGCGTTGCTAGAATAGCGGCAGTAGCAATGGCGAGTAAGATGTATATATCAACTGTAAGCGCATCGACCTCTTTATCTGCTATTTTCTCAGCTTTGTGAACGAAATGCTCGGATAGTTTTTTTATGATGTCCAAACGCTCAGTAGAGGATTTAAACCAAGCGGCCGGATTTAGGCCTTTAAGGTCCTGACTGATTGGGAGATTTGTTAAAATCTCACGCGCTGCATCGATTTCCTTGAGGGACGGGCCTTTGAAATATTTTTTGAAATATTCCATTTGTTCACCTGTCGCTATATTATTGAACTCCTCAAGATACGCACGTTCTGCGCCAAGGTATTTTGAATATTGTAAATAGTCTTTAAACTTGAACTCACCTTTTTCAGCCTTTTTTAGCAGTGTGTAGCCGGATGATTTCTCTTTACTACCTGCTTCTTTCATTTGCACAAGTGAGAAATAGGGTAGCAACTCTGTCGTAATGGCCTGGGAGGGGCTGGCTTCAACAACGATACTTACCAAATGAATCAGTATGTTGATTTCTTCAGTGTATTTTGCCTTTAACTTTTTAGCGTCATAGCTTTTACCATCAATTTTTTTACGTATGTCATCAATTTGGTGAATAGCTTTATTAATTTTCTCTAGCTTTTTGCTTAAAAGCTTATCGTGAAGATCTAGCGTTACATAATGCTTATCGAATACCTTGACCGCTTTGTCGGTTTTAACGCGTTGTTTTTTAACTCTCTCAAAATAAGTTTGATCATAGTTAGAGTTGACAAAAGCAACTGATTTGGCTCTTTCTTTTTGCAATTGGTAAATGATAATGCCGCTATCCTCAACAAGCCTTGTTAGAGGTTGCATTTCAGAATTATATTTGCGTTCAATATATTTATCATAAAGCGTTGTGCTCAAGAAAAAGACAACGCCTAGCATGGGTATCACGATCAACATTGCGATTTGCGCACGAATTGTCTTCAGCATAGATCGTACTCCTTGGTATTACTGTTTGTAATTTTTAATTATGATTTTTTCTATTTTCAATGAATAGAAATTTGCATCATTTGGAGGGAGTATAAGGGGATAAAGATTGTTAATGTTTTAATAAACATCTGCCTGCGTGTTAATGAATAAATAAAACATTTGAAGTAGTAGATGTATTCCGCCTAAATTTTACAAAAAAACAATCTTAAGTTGTAATGAGCATCCACGCGCCAACTCTTTTGGTTCTAAAGTATTAAATTTATGGCCAGCGGAATTTTGAAAAAACATGAATTTATAGCTTCATTTGCAAAACGAATGAAGTTGAAGAGATTTATCGGGTCTGATTTCACTCAAACTACAATTGTAAAATCCCACTCACCTATTCAGGCATGAGTTTATTCAAGAAAATGAAATGGTAAGAACTGGTGGAGCCAGACGGGATCGAACCGACGACCTCTTGCATGCCATGCAAGCGCTCTCCCAACTGAGCTATGGCCCCTTTTTAAGGCTCCTTCGGTTGCCCAGTAGCAACCGTCGCTGCCGGTACGGCAAAGTTTGCGCTTACATAAACTAAGCTACAAATCATGGAGCTGTTCTCAGGCTTTGGGAGCCCTCAAACATCGTCAGTTTTTAGGGGCTTGGATTGGAAAATGCAAGCCCCTAAATTTTGATATTAACTTTCGTCGTCTTTACCAACACCTGCCACCGGCAAGATGCTTTCGACTGCGCCTTCGGCGTCGTCTTCCACTTCCAAGAATGTATCATCATCTTCAGTTGATGGAATTGTATCATCATCGCTATCATCGATATCGATTAGATCATCTTCGCCTTCCAATAGTGCATCAGCTTCTTCTGTTTCTGCTTCTGCTTTTGGAGCTTCTTCCTTCACCGGTTCCTTTTTAGGTTTTGGTTCAGGTTTTTTGATTTCGAAGACAGTTTCGCACATTGGGCAAATTGCAGGTTCGCGATTCAAGTCATAGAATTTCGCACCGCAACCACCGCATGTTCTCTTTGTCCCACGTTTTGCTTTTTCAGCCATGCTAGCCCTCGAACATATTTCTTAATTTCATGAAACAAACTGCATGGCATGATTGACTGCCCCCTGTCAAAGCCGTTTTTCGATGTTTTTCAAAAAAAATTGCATCGAAGCGGCTTTTTTATGCTTCTTGTGCCCCAAACTTACCAATATCCACTGGACGCAAGGGGTTTGTACACGTATATCCTTGGTTTGCACTGCAATTTTTTCTTCGGTATTTTTCCAAAATGATAAAATCTCTTTCTGGCCTGAACTCTAAAAATCTTAACGGCACTGTTCAGGTGCCTGGCGATAAATCTATCTCACATCGCGCTGTCATCTTTGGCGCGCTCTCAACTGGCGAGACGGAAATTCATGGCCTCTTAGAAGCAGAGGATGTTCTTTCGACTGCACAAGCCGTTGGAAATCTGGGAGCTACAGTTCAACATAAAGGCTCTGGACACTGGATGATCCGTGGTCTTGGTGTGGGCGGATTACAAGCGCCAAGCGTTCCTCTTGACTTTGGCAACTCAGGAACAGCAGCCAGGTTAATGATGGGCGTGATCGCTGGTCATAATTTTGAAGCCAAGTTTGTTGGAGATGAGAGCTTATCGCGGCGGCCTATGGCGCGTGTACTAGACCCTTTGCATGAAATGGGGCTTAACTGGCACGAACAATTTGACCATTTACCGCTTACCCTTTTCGGGCCAGAGCGTTTGATGCCGATTGAATATAAATTACCGGTGCCTTCAGCGCAGGTGAAATCTGCCATTCTCATAGCCGGGTTATTTGCCCCGGGCGTGACAACCGTTTTTGAGACAGAAGCTACACGCGACCATACTGAGCGGATGCTTGGATATTTTGGTGCTGAAGTATCTGTCGAAGAAAAAGAAGGTGGGCGTTTAATATCAGTGAAAGGTGACGCAGAGATGGCCGGCGCGCCTGTTACCGTTCCTGGTGACCCGAGCTCAGCTGCCTTTTTAACAGCAGCAGCTCTTATTTGTCCTGGATCTGATATCACTATTAAAGGTGTTCTGGTGAACCCGACACGCATTGGTTTCTATAAAACCTTACTGGAAATGGGTGCCGATATTGTTTTTGAGAATGAGCGCACAGAAAGCGGCGAGCCGATTGCCGATATCCGCGTGAAACATAGCCAACTCACTGGCGTTGATGTGCCTGCAGAGCGCGCTCCTTCTATGATTGATGAATATCCTATGCTTGCTTGTCTTTCCGGTTTCGCAAAGGGCACCACCCGCATGCGCGGCCTGAATGAGCTCCGCGTGAAAGAGAGTGACCGTTTAGCTGCCACACAAGCTGGCCTAAAGATGGTGTCTGTCTCTTCTGAAATTGAAGGAGATGACTTGATTGTGCATGGTGATGGCAAAGTGACTGGCGGTGGCTTTATTAAAACACAACTTGATCATCGGATTGCCATGAGTTTCCTTGTTATGAGCCTTGCGGCCGAAGACCCTATTGTTGTGGATGATACACGCATGATTGCAACGAGTTTCCCGAGTTTTATTGGCTTGATGGAAAGCTTGGGAGCGAGATTTAAGTAGGATAAGTCAGATTAATCTTTAAGCTCATTTGGGGTTGGAGGATAATTCTTTGGAAAAATTTCAATATCTTCGATTGGTTGATGGTGATTCATTTCCAGATATAAAAGTATCTTGTCCTTTTAAAACTATCGTAATCATAGAAACCCCTGTGTCTGCAAATTGGCAAGCAAAAGCTTCTGAATGGCTAGTGGACCAAGGATGCCTTTATATGTTGGCATGGGGCTTGGAATGCTCTAGCTGGGATGATTCAGTTGATATAGCTAATTTGCAATGTTTTGATTATAAAGATATTCCAGATGATCGTTTTGTGATGACAACATGGCATGCAAACGAACCTCTAACTGAAGTTATTGAATTTGCGGTTAGATCAGCTCAACATTCTTCTCAGGTCTTAGAGAATTTCATTTTCTTACACATAAGTGATATTTGCCGACAAGATGAATTCAAAAAACTTTATTCTGGATTTATTTAAAAAATGTTCGTTTACTAACCTATATACAGGGACATAAGATTGGAAAAACAAACTATCACCATAGCCGTTGATGGGCCTGCTGCTTCTGGTAAGGGGACGCTGTCTCGCAGGCTTGCCAGGCATTTTGGGTTGAACTATCTGGATACGGGATCGTTATATCGGGCTGTGGCTTTGATTGCTATTAATGACAATATACCTCTTGATGATGAAACAGCCCTTTCGCAGGTGGCAAGCTCATTATCTGATGTTGTTTTATCTGATCCTCGTCTTCGAGAACCTGGAGTTGGAGAAGCAGCTTCAAAAATCGCCAGTTTAATTCCCGTTCGTGAAACACTTCTTAGATATCAACGCGACAGAGCTGAAACGGCGCCTGGTGCTGTGCTCGATGGGCGTGATATTGGCACTGTTGTTTGCCCTGAAGCTGACGTTAAATTATTTGTAACGGCAAGCTCAGAGGTTCGTGCTGAGCGGCGTTATAAAGAGCTACTCTCTAAGGGGCAGGATGTTACCTACGACGATATTTTCGCTGAAATAGAGCGTAGAGACGCCAGAGATAGCTCTAGAAGCACTGCTCCTTTGATAAAAGCTGCAGATGCACACTTGCTAGATACGACAAATTTAGATATAGAAAAAGCCTTGGACGCTGCTGTTTATCTGGTAAATCAAGCAATAAAATCTGAGATCTAAGCTAAAACCTTAATATTTTTTAGTTTCAATTTCGGAAATGCGGTTTAAAAACACATCATAACTTATTGTTTTTAATAACTATTGCTGAACTACCCTGTTCACAGCAGATTAATTTTAACTTTAACCTGGCTGAATTTATTAGGTCTATTTCGCATCAAGCGTTAGGGCTTTCACCGTTTCAAAGCGGTTAGATTTTTTCTGTAATATGCGTTTTCTCAAGAAAATGGATGAAAATTTCTTACTTCACTTGAATTTTTTGGTGATGCAAAACACCTTTATGACCTTCAATTTTAGCCAATTGATCGTAAGAGACATTAATTTATGACATCAACTCAAGAAATTGAGATTTCGCAAACTCCTTCTACGGAAGACTTTGCACAACTCCTCGAAGAATCATTTGTAACTTCCTCAATGGAAGAAGGCAGTGTTGTTAAAGGCAAAGTTGTTGCCTTTGAAAAAGACCTCGCCGTTATCGATGTAGGCCTTAAAACTGAAGGCCGTGTTCCACTTAAAGAATTTTCTATGGCAGGACAACCTGCTGGCCTTGAAATTGGCGACGAAGTAGAAGTTTACCTTGAGCGCG
>CAXIDO010000062.1:0-8800 GCA_964022745.1 uncultured Methyloligella sp.
AGAAAAAGCCTTGGTTGATAAAACGAAAAACTAGAGGCTAACCTCTTTTTCTCTCGCGGCTATTGCTTTTTAGTGGCGCTTTAGGTTGCCTACAAAGCAACCGCGCTGCTAAAGCTCATGTCCCTCAGCCTTTTTTGTCCTTCAGTTGCCACCAGCAACCGGACTAAGGCTGAGCTTCTTCTTCGTAAGGTTAGATAATTCTAAAACGCTCCTTTTTTAAAGGGGCGTTTTTTGTGGTTAATGTTTTAAACACTGCCTTTTGAAAAAGAAGCGGTGTTTTTTTATGGTTTGTGTTAGCTTTTATTTTAAAGCTTAATTTAAAACCTGGAGTTGTTATGGGACGGAAATTTCATATTCTTGATGTTTTTACTGACCAGGCTTATGAAGGTAATCAGTTGGCGGTTGTTGAAGATGCTGATGAGCTGACTTCTGAGCAAATGCTTGCGATTACTAAAGAATTTGGATTTTCTGAAACTGTATTTCTACAATCGAGTGAGAACCCAACGGCTGCTGCAAAGGCGCGCATTTTTACGCCTACTTCTGAAATTCCTTTTGCAGGGCACCCAACAATTGGAACAGCTTTTTTGCTTGGCTCATTTAAAGCTCAGGAACAAAATAGCGGTTCTGATATTCTGTTGGTTTTGGATGAAGAAATTGGACCTGTGCGATGTGCAGTATCTGTCTCTTCTGGGAAGGCTTGTTATGCGGAGTTTGATGTGCCTGCTCTTCCTAAATTAATTGACCAGGTGCCGGAGGTTGATCTGGTTGCTGATGCTTTGGGCGTTGATATTCAAGATGTTGGTTTTGAAAATCATAAAGTGATGAGTGCTGAAATTGGTATTCGGTTTGTTTATGTGCCTTTGAAAAACCTTTCCCTTGTAAGAAAAGTTTCTCCTGATTTTTCCTATTGGAAGAACGCTTTTTCGAAGAGTGATCCAGTCGGTGTGTATGTTTATTGCCGGGGGGGAGCTCGCACTGATAGTGGATATCATGCGCGGATGTTTGCTCCTGATTTTGGTATATCGGAAGACGCGGCTACGGGGGCGGCGGCAGTTGGGTTTTCTCGTGTTATTGAGGCCTTTGAGATTGACGCGCAAATTAAGTATGAAACAATTATAGAGCAAGGTTTTGAAATGAAACGGCCTAGCCTTTTAAAACTAGAAGTTGAGTTCCAATCAAAAGGAATTAAGCTTGTTCGTTTGGGAGGTAAGGCTGTTTTGGTGGCAAGTGGTGAGTTGATGTAAGATGAGTTTTTAAGCTCACGTTTATTTATGATTTGGTGGAAATAAAGCTTCGATGTTTTTTTTAAAAGAACTTCCGACTAAGAAAATGATGCAACGTTATGCTGACAAGTTTCCTGAGATGGATATTGATAAAACTGGCGCGGTTTTAGTTATGCTTCGGCGTGCAAGTTTGTTTATTCGAAAGTTAGAGGCCTATTTCATGACCTATAACCTTTCTCAAACCAGGTTTTTAATATTGATTGTTTTGGATCGTGAGCCTGATCAGGAAGATTTTGTTATTAGTGATTTGGTGCGCAGGCTGGATGTCTCAAAGCCTGTTATATCGAATTCACTGAAATCGCTTGAAAAAGAAGGTTTTGTATCTGTTAGTGATTGTGAGAGCGATGGCCGAGCTAAACGCATCTTGCTTACTGATTTAGGAAGACGTAAATTATATGAAATTTTACCGGGATATTATGAGCTGGTAAATGAAGAGATTGATGAGGTTTAGACCTCTTTAAAAAATAAAAAACGTTTCTTTCATGCTGGGTCTTTTTGTCTTGTCAAAGTCTTTTGGGGGACAGGTTGACTTAAGTGACTGCCTTTTAAGGGGCACATGAAAGAAACGTTTTTATAGTGGAGTTCATTTGTCGATTTTAAAGGGAATTAAAATACGACACGTCCTCCGATAACCAGTTGGTCGGCTTCGGCATCTTTGGCAACATCTGTGATGTTGATTAAAGGTGCGAAACCAGTGTTGTGTGAATATTCAATGCCTACTGAGAAGTTTGGATTTATAAAGACTTCCACACCACCAACAATTTGTTCAATAGAATCGAAGATTGGTGATCCTGGACCGCCAGTGCTAAATGGTCCGATATCAGAGTGGCTGTAGCTCACTGTGAAATGTGTTTTGTGATCATAAAGCTCAGTTTTATAACGGCCTTGCACAGTAAAAGCTTCTAGCTTTTGGTTTGTTGCTGGCCATGGATCTACGGTTGCTGTGTACTCAGCCATGATGTCGAACATTGGTGATGTGAACTCAGCGCGAATATCCCATGCGGCATTGCGACCGCGACATTTTGGAACACCTTGCGTGCCAGGTGTTACCGGGCAATCAATTTCCGGACCTGGGTGATGTGGCAAAGTGTGATTGTAGATTGTGCCATGAAGGTAACCGGCACCTATTTTTAAAGTCATATCCTCTCTTACAGGGATGAAGATGTCACCATTCAATGCGAAGTTGTCGATATCATCTTTGTTTGCTGTATCTGCTGTGCGCAGATGGCGGCCACCGGAAATGGCCGTGGCTGAGAGGTGCATGAGCTTGCTGACGTAACCAACTTCTGCAATCACACCATCACTTTCGGCTCTAAAGAAGTGATTGTTGATGTTCTGAGAAAATGGATTGTATTGATCAAAATCACCGAAGTTAATGGTTTTGCGACCAAATGTTAGATAAAGAGGTGAGCGGTTTAGGTCACCTAACGTCACGTAACCTCTTCTCAGCTGGATTTCATCCTGGCTATCAAAACGAGTTTCGTGATACTCAAGTTGAGCGAAAATCGTTAGATAATCTGTTGGTGTTGCTGTGAAGGCAAGGGCTGCATTATCGACGAAGAACCCATGAGCTGATGTGCCAGTGGCATGAGTTGGAAAACGCGTTAAAATAGGAAATGCGTTATCTGTATTGGTCCATTCGCCCAGATAAGACCCTTTCAATAGGCCAGAAATATAGACTTTTTTGTTTTTAATGCTTCCGTTTTTGCGAAAGATTAGTTGATCGATCGCTTTACTTGTTATGTTTTCATCATAATCAAGAATAACATCTGCATAGGCTGTGTTGGCTGTGACGAACCAATGATCAGGAAGAACACTTGTCGGCTCATCTTTCATTGAATGTTCGTAATATCTCTCACCGTCTTCAAAAGAAAGATCCGATGAATGTGCTTGAGAGGAATAAAGGGAAACAAGGCCAGTTAAGGCAAGGCTTGCAAGTGCTTTTGCACTGAGGTTTGACACGCGACGCATGACTAATAAACTCCACTAGAACTAAAATAAAATACTAAAACTCTTCCCTTCACATTATCGTGATGTGGTTAACTTTCTCTGAACGGTGGGTCATTTTGAAACATAAATTTTGTGGAGTAGTTTCTTAGATCTGGAGGATGGCTGAATGTGGCCATGACAATTTTAGAGATAGGGACTAAAATCTAAATTGATTCTTAAAGTTAAACCGCGTTTGATTTTGTTTTAGAGCAATTCTCTTTTGATTAGACACATTTTTATTTAGACACTTTGGAATGCTCTAATTCTTTGTTATTACGCACTTCTTATCGGAAAACCGCGTTACACTTTTCCGAAAAGAGCTCTTAATTGATGAAAAGAAATGTGTGGCTAAATGTCTTTAGATAATCTTTCTTCTGGCCCAAATGGGGCAGAACCAACTTTGGAAAAACAATTTATATTTGTTTATGGGTCATTGAAGCGCAATATTGCAAACCCAATGGGAGCGATGATGCGAGCGCATGCAAACTATATGGCAGAAGCTATTATTGCTGGGCGGATTTATGATTTAGGGCCTTATCCAGGTTTGGTTTTAGAGGATTGTGGTACAGCAGTTTATGGTGAGCTTTATGAAATTGTACGCCCCAATGCATTGCTCTCTCTTCTTGACGCTTATGAGGGGTGTTCTGAGGATGATCAGCAGCCACATGAATTCTCACGGGTATTAGCGACTGTTAGAGATAATGAGGGGCAAGATTACCGCGCCTGGGTTTATGTATATCAAGGTGCTGTGGACCCGCAATGGGTACTGACTTCAGGTTACTATCAACCTTCTAGCGGTGTTGCTTAATAGTTTTTTTTAATTGATCCATCCGTTTTATTACATCTGCTGAAGAATGAATTTAAAAAAGACATCTATTCCTATCTTAAATTTATAAGTTTGCTGCTTGACAATTTATTTGTGAGTGTCATTTGTGTTTTTTCAGATGAAATTCGCACTCATTCGTTGCTCTTCTTGGGTTTGCAAACTAAACTCTTAAAAAAAACATAAGGGTACAAATTATGTCACATCAAATTGGCACACCTGCCAATTCTAATATTCCAAAATGGGTTTATCAATTTGGAGGCGGTAGTGCTGATGGGGGCGCTGTTGATCGTAATTTACTTGGTGGTAAAGGTGCAAACTTGGCTGAAATGGCCAGTATTGGTTTGCCAGTTCCACCTGGGTTTACGATTACGACAGATGTATGCAGTGTTTTTTATAAAAACGATAAAACGTTACCTGAAGATTTGAAGCGCCAAACTCAGGCTGCTTTGGATCATGTTGGTGAACTTGTTGGATCCGTATATGGCAGCAAAGAAACACCTTTGTTGGTTTCTGTTCGTTCTGGTGCGCGTGTTTCTATGCCTGGAATGATGGATACCGTGCTTAATTTGGGCCTGAATGATGAGACGGTTGAAGGGCTTGCAGCTCGGTCTGGTGACCGGCGTTTCGCATATGATAGTTATCGCCGTTTTATTCAGATGTATGCTTCTGTTGTGATGGAAGTGGAGCATGGCCTGTTTGAAGATATTTTAGAAAACTTCAAGAATCTCAATGGCTTTTCGAATGATACCGAATTAGATGCTGATGATTGGCTTGATATTATTGAGCAATATAAGGCCTGTGTTGTTGAAGAGAACGGGCAGCCTTTCCCAAGCGATGTGCATGAACAGCTTTGGGGGGCGATTAGTGCTGTTTTCCTTTCCTGGCATTCACGCCGCGCTGATACCTATCGCATGCTACATGATATCTCTCATGAATGGGGCACAGCTGTAAATGTGCAGGCTATGGTCTTTGGTAATATGGGAGAAAATAGCGCGACTGGTGTTGCTTTTACTCGTAATCCAGCAACTGGTGAGAATGAGCTTTATGGTGAGTTTCTTGTGAATGCTCAAGGTGAGGATGTTGTTGCTGGTATCCGGACACCGCAACCGCTAACAAAAGCTGCTAAAGAAAAATCTGGTGATGATAGTCCATCTCTTGAAGAGGTGATGCCGGAAGCTTTTGCTGAATTTGTTGGCATTACAGAGCAATTGGAAACTCATTACCGCGATTGTCAGGATATTGAGTTCACCATTCAGGATGGTAAATTGTGGATGCTACAAACTCGCTCTGGCAAGAGGACAACAGGTGCTGCTGTTCGCATGGCTGTTGAGATGGCAGAAGAGGGCTTGATTAACCAGGAAGAGGCTGTGCTGCGGATTGAGCCCAAGGCTCTTGATCAGTTATTGCATCCTACTCTTGATCCGGATGTTGAGCGTAAAGTTTTAACCAAAGGCTTGCCAGCGTCACCTGGTGCGGCCGTTGGGATGATTGTTTTTGATGCTGATGAGGCTGAGACACAGGCAGGGCTTGGTAAATCCGTCTTATTAGTGCGGGTTGAAACGAGCCCGGAAGATATTCACGGTATGCATGCTGCTTGCGGTATTTTAACGGCTCGTGGTGGTATGACTAGCCACGCGGCTGTTGTTGCTCGTGGAATGGGACGGCCTTGTGTTTCTGGCGCTGGTGCACTTAAAATTGATATGGAAACGCGCAAGATGCGCATTGGGTCTGTGACGCTCTGCGAAGGTGATATGCTCACGATAGACGGTTCTACTGGTGAGGTTTTACAGGGTGAACATCCTATGCGACAGGCTGAATTAACCGGTGATTTTGGTACATTGATGGGCTGGGCTGATGATATTCGCCGTCTGAAAGTACGCGCAAATGCAGAGACGGCTCGGGAAACGGAACATGCCTTGAAGTTTGGTGCCGAAGGAATTGGCCTTTGCCGCACAGAGCATATGTTTTTTGAAACCAGCCGTATTATGGCCATGCGGGAAATGATTTTGGCGCGTGATGAAGAAGGCCGCAGGGCGGCACTTGATAAATTGCTCCCTATGCAACGATCTGATTTTTCTGAATTATTTTCACTAATGCCAGCAATGCCGATTACAATTCGCTTGCTTGACCCGCCTTTGCATGAGTTTTTGCCACATGATAGGGAAGAAATTGAGACCCTGGCGGAGCATCTCGGGCTTGATGCAGATGACATTAAAGTTCGGGTTGATGAGCTTAAAGAATTTAATCCTATGCTTGGGCACAGAGGCTGCCGCTTAGCGATTAGTTATCCTGAAATTACTGAAATGCAGGCGCGCGCTATTTTTGAAGCAGCGCTGGATAAGTCAAAATCGGGCGAGCCTGTTCATCCAGAAATTATGATCCCGTTGATTGCAACAGTTGCTGAATTTGATCTTTTAAAAGATGTAATTGATAAAACCGCTAAGCTTGTTTTTGAAGAACGTGGTGCCTCTCTTACTTATGATGTTGGGACTATGATTGAGTTGCCACGTGCTGCATTACAAGCAGGTGAAATTGCCAAATCAGCTGAATTCTTTTCATTTGGCACGAATGATTTGACACAAACAACATTTGGTCTCAGCCGTGATGATGCGACAACTATCCTGAATGATTATACTCGAAATGGAATAATTGATGTTGATCCGTTTGTTAGTATTGATACTGCTGGTGTTGGTGCATTGGTTGACATGGCAGTACAAAGCGGCCGTCAAACACGAGACGGGATGAAGATGGGGATTTGCGGTGAACATGGCGGTGACCCGAGTTCAATTCAATTTTTTGAAAAGGTTGGGCTAGACTATATATCTTGTTCTCCTTTTCGGGTGCCTGTTGCGCGGCTAGCTGCAGCGCAAGCTCATATATTAGGGCAAAAAGAAACGTCATAGGTTTAGCTGACTATATTGGTTGCTGCGGATTATAAGACCGATTTGGTGAAAGAAATTAAATGATTGATGGGATTAAGTCTGTTCGGGATGGGGGGAAACGTGCTCTTTCTGAAGCATTGGCTTTGACCGAACATTCTTTTGAAAATGATGCAACGGTTAATTTGCTTGATGAGGCTTATAATAACGCGACTGCGCATGTTGTAGGTTTTACCGGGCCGCCTGGTGTTGGTAAATCAACTTTAATTAATGGGTTGATTAAAGAATGGCGCCGCCGTGATAAAACAGTTGGTGTGATTGCTATTGATCCGTCGTCTCATAAAACTGGCGGTGCATTGCTTGGAGACCGAACCCGTATGATCACTGACCCTGAAGATCAGGGTGTTTTTGTTCGCTCGCTTGCGAGCCGGGGGCAATTGGGCGGAGTTGCCCAACTTACTTTTCCAGCTTTGGTTTTAATGCGTGCCTTGTTTGATATTGTTATTATTGAAACTGTGGGCGTTGGTCAGTCTGAGGCGGATATAACGTCGCACGCTGATAGTGTTATTTTGTGTGTTCAGCCAGGTTCAGGGGATAGTTTGCAATTTATGAAATCTGGAATCATGGAAATTCCAGATATTGCTGTTATCACCAAGGCTGATATGGGAGCGCAGGCGCGTAGAGCTGAAGCTGACCTCAAAGGGGCGCTTTCTATCACTAATTATGAGCCTCAGTCCCACGAAACAGTGGTTTTGAGTGTTTCTGCTGTAAAGGAAGATGGTTTGTCTGGTCTTATTGATGCCATAGACAATCATTATCAGACTTTGATAGAAAATAAGTCTCTTGAAGGTGCAAGACAATCTCAGGCTATTAAATGGCTGAAAGATAGAATTTTGAATGAATATGGAGCAAAAGGTCTATCTTTGGTTGAAAAAACACTTTCTACAGGAATTGAAAGGCCGTTTAAAAAGCAACACTTTGTGTTAAATGGTCTCATTACCTCATTTAAGGGGTGAATTTTTTTCAAATTTGTGGTTTCTAGCGCTGCGTTTGTTGATTCGTAGATTGTCTTTTACGAAACAATAAAGAATTTCAATTTGTATCAGCTTATTTATTCACAAGCTATCTAATTGAAAATATTACTCAATTTTCATTAATGCTGCAATGCGGCGATAAATGACTTGATATGCTGCGATGCGGCGTGTATTAACATTGCTTAAAGCTTTGGAAAACCAAGCCCAAAATTTTGGGGAATTGGCGAATCAGTGGCTTAATAGCGGTTACATAATTTAACCAAAATTAACGTTTGTTAATTGTTTAAAGGCAATTTTAACATTCATGTGTTTTCCTTTGGGAAACTGGTTTAAATTTTGTTTCATAATTTAAAAGGTTAGTAGGTTTAGGGTATGTCCCGGATTATATTGTCACCACTTCACTATTTAGCGATTGCTGCATTAGCGGTTCCTATGCTTGGGCTAGGATATATTGCGGGTAATGGTGATGTGCTAGCTGTTTATCGCTTAAATCTTGAAATGTCATTGTCGGGCACTGGTGCCGATTATGATGGTAAGATTCCTGATGCGACACAGCCAATTTTACCAATCATTGCTGAAGCAAATGATTTATTTGATATTAAAGGCAAGGGTCCACGGGCTGACTTGCTTTACAGACAGCGTGTTGCAAATAGCGGTAATTACGAAGAGCGTCGTCGTTTAGCTTTACAGTCCATTGAAAATACGGGGATTGTGAAAACTGAAAGAACAGATACCTCATACAATTCCAGCAATGTTCAAAAAGTAAACAGAGCTGCAAAAGTTAACAGG
>CAXIDO010000063.1:0-8783 GCA_964022745.1 uncultured Methyloligella sp.
TTTATTAAAAAGGCGGGCCGTCTTTATGACAGGGTTATACTTGATTTTCCTGATCCGCATAATGAGGCCATTTCAAAGCTTTATTCAGTTGAATTCTACACGATGGTGAAACGGCGTATGGCTGAGGGAGGCGTGCTTGTTTCTCAATCTTCGTCTCCGTTTTTTGCACGTAAGACTTTTTGGGCTATTGGCGATACTTTAAATGCCGTTTTTCCTGAGACGCTGAGCTATCACATCGCTATTCCGGCTTTTGGCATTTGGGGCTTTCATATGGCTGAAAAGAATGCGCCTGCTTCACCTGGCTCTATTGTATCTGATACGAGATATTTAACTGATGACGTCTTTCGTGCTGCCCAGGTTTTTGGAAAAGATATTTCCTCGCCTCGTCTGAATAAAGTCAATTCAATTTTTGAACCGGTTCTTTATCAACTCTATCTTGAAGATTTAAATGGTAAGCTGGCCGTAGACCCTCCAAAATTATAAAACGTGGTTTGTTTTTGAACGGCCTTTACTTCTTTATCGATTTAAATATCATTCACTAGAGCATTCCTCTTTTGGGTGTTTTTAATTGAATGCTTAGTGTTTTATTATGGCGTTTGTTTTTTCTAAAACAGTTATTTACTTTGTGCATGGATCGCTCTAATAGTTCCAACTTTGTTAGCTGGCCGATATTTTTTGCTTTTGAATATTAACAGGCTTCATAATTTTAACTTGTCGTTAGTATGTGCAATGTATATACATTGAATATCCAAAGCATAGCTGGCGCGGATCGGATGTTTTTATGTCAGAGAAAAAAGTGCGAAAGAAAAAAAATCCTAAAGATAGCCAGTTGGTTATTCGGATTAATCGTGCTGACAGGGATCAATTCGTTGAGTTGTGTGAGGATTTGGAAAGCAGTGCAGCAAGAGAAATTCGTAAATTTATGAAGCGCTTTGTTGCGGATCATAAGAAGAAATCGAAATAATTTCTTGAGCCTGTTTTTCTATTCATTTGTGTTAAATCTTTAAAATAATGGAGTTAGATCCGATGGCATCTAAAAAAGTAAAATCTATCAAAAAAGACATTAAAGCAGTTAAGAAGAAAATTGTTAAGCAAGAGTCAAAGCTGAAAAAAGCTAAAAAAGCTCTTAAAAAAGCTGCTTAATTGTTGTTTTTTTAAAAAGCCAGCATTCTGACGAGGATGCTGGCTTTTTGTTATTTCTGATCCCTTAAGGTTACACCTGCGGGTTATCCCCTCTTAATTCCTTGTGTTTTTATAGCGTTAGTTGACAGCATCCCATAATCAGTTTTCAATTACGGCCAACTCTGGGAGGTTGGTGAGATGAAAATTAATATGTCTATGAGCGTAGTTCGCTTTGTTGCTGTGTTAACTGGTGGCTTGTTTTTAACAGGTCTTGCTTCATGCTCTTCAAACAACCTTGCAGATCAATTGGTCACTGGCTCGATTAGTCAACTGCCAAAGGGCTATGATTGCCCGATTAATTCTAATGATTTATATCCAGTTGGCGCTGTTTATCGGCGAGACCAAAATGGTGTTTATTACAGTGTGAAAGACTTAAGCGGTCACACTATTGTAAAAGATCATTTGCGCAGAGATATTAAAATTTCGGACTATGAAATTTCTGATACGCAAAAAACTAATGCTCAGGCATCGGCTGCTTTACTAAAAAAAGCTATTCCTAATTTAAGCCTTTCTGGATCAGCTAAAAAGAAGAAGACCTTATCAGTTAATGTTACTGTTAAAGATATTCGCGCTGATGATATTGATGATGAAGTTGAGGGTAATGTTGTTAAGTGGATTAAGACCAATGTTGGGGTTAAGCCGGGCAATCGTTATTTTCTTGTTCGGCAAGCTGTGAAGGCAAGTGCTGTTTCTTATGTTATCAAGAAGCAAGATTTGGCTGAGTTAGGCGCCAAGGGTGATTTGAACGAAATTGCGAAAGCGTCTGCGAATGTGACTATTCGTGATAATGACGGTAGTTTGAAATTGTCTCAAACTTTTGAGCCGCGTATCACTGTTTGCACGAAGTCTGCTGATATCACAGCACTTATGCCGAAATAAAATAGCTATAAATAGCTTTTTTTTAGTGCGCCTTCAGGTCGGAATTTCTTTGCATTAGATGCCTACTCTTATAGAGCTCCTTTAGGTTGCCCACCTGCAACCGTCGCGGCATTTGCATCTTTGTGCTTCAGGAGTCTACTTTTGATTTGCCTTCAGTTTTCCCACTAGAAACCGGCACTAAGCATCAGTACTTTTTTCTGTGCTTCAGATGCCCACTAAGCATCCGCATGTAATTTTTTGAGGCCGGCTGTTAAGTCTGCTTTGAGGTCGTCCATGTTTTCATTGCCAACATGGAAGCGGAGGGCCTGACCTTGATAATTCCAAGATGTGGCCGTTCGATATGATTTAGGATCGAAAGGAAGTGCGAGGCTTTCAAACCCACCCCATGACCATCCCATAGCAAACAGTTCTAACTTATTGAGCATGGTTTCAACTTTTGCGGGATCAGCTGGTTTTAGGATGGCGGTGAAAAGCCCTGTGCTGCCTTTGAAATCTCTTTTGAAAAGATCATGATCTGGATGAGAGGGTAGGGCTGGGTGTAAGACACATTCAAATTCTGGTTGTGCTTCTAACCAACTGGCGAGCTCGATGGCGGCTTTTTGGTGATGCTCTAACCTAACGCCAAGAGACCGTAACCCTCTAAGGGCAAGTTGAACATCATCTGGCCCGGCGCAGAGACCTAGTGAGTAAGCCATTTGACGAATTTTTTCTGCTGCGTCTCCTTTTGAACTAACTGTACCGATCATAGCGTCGGCGTGACCGATAAAATATTTAGTCCCTGAATGTATGGAAACATCTACGCCCATAGTTAGTGGCTGTAGATAAAGAGGGGTTGCCCAGGTGTTGTCTATTATTGTTTTGATATTTGCTTTTTTGGCTTTGTCACAAATAGCAGGGATATCCTGGATTTCGAATGATTGAGAGCCGGGGCTTTCAAGGAAAATGATTTTGGTATTGTCTTGAATGAGCGTTTCAATCTCAGAGCCGATGCGCGGGTCGTAATAGGTCACGTCTATGCCCAAAGCTTTTAGCGTGGTGTTGCAAAAATTTCTGGTGGGTTGATAGACGCTATCTGTCACCAGGAGGTGATCACCTGTTTTTAAAAGGGCTAAAAGAGCGGTTGTGATGGCTGATAGGCCTGAGGGTGTTAGGATTGTATCGTCTGCATGCTCTAGCTCGTTTAAGGCGCTTTCAAGAGTTTCATATGTTGGGCTGCCCTTTCTGCCATACCAATAGCCATAGCCTCCTTCTACGAGCGACTTGACTGTAGGGAATAGAACAGTTGAGCCTTTATAAAGGGGTGGGTTTACAAACCCTTTTGAGTCTTCTGTGTCTCTACCTAAGTGAACCAATTTTGTTTTTGCGTCTTGGTTTTTATTGCTTGAATTTTTGCTCATTGGGATGCTCGGATTTAGGCTGTTAAAGGGCGAATTTTGTAATTGTTTGTTTGCACTATACTTAAATGATCTTATGCCGCCTATTAAATTTTATGTATTTTTAATAGGGAATTATCTGCAAATCAAAAATCCCCCTCTCATATAGGTGAGAGGGGGATTGATTGTAGTTTATTAATTCTTGCTTAGTTGGGTAAGCAGGAGGGGCATAGAGAGACTAAGCTGCGTATTCTAACCATTTTAGGTCTTTTACTGGTTCTTTGAATTTTACGCCATAGCCATCATTTTCTTTTCGGACGACTTTTGCGACAATTGACCGACCATCTGATAGAATGAATGAGAATTCATCACCGATTTCCATTTTGTGAGAACCAGAAATGAAGGCCCCTGTTTCACTCGCATTTTCTATGGTGTAGTTAAACCGTACGCCCTTCATATCAACCATTGAGAGTTTGTTGATTTTTTCTCTAAGGCTGTTTCTGCGATCTTTTACATCCTTGCTTACATCATGAAGGAACGTATCTACGGCTGATGATAAATCTTGTGTAACTTTTCCGAGGGCAGTTGCGACTTCCTGGACTTGATTAGCTTGTGAAGTTGTATCTTCAACAGATTTATTAACGCGTTCAACATTGTTTGCCACTTCATTAGTTTGCTCTGATGCGGCTTGAATGGAACTGGCGATGGATGAAGTTGCAGCTTGTTGCTCTTCGACGGCAGAGGCGATTGTAACAGTTACATCATTGATTTCCTGAACCTGTGTCAGGATGTTACTTATTGCGCTTACGGTGCCATGTGATGAATTTTGAACCGCTGAGATATGTGAGGCGATTTCATCTGTTGCTTGGGCCGTTTGTTCTGATAGTTGTTTGACTTCAGCTGCCACAACAGCGAAGCCTTTACCAGCGTCACCTGCCCTGGCTGCTTCAATGGTTGCGTTAAGCGCCAATAAGTTAGTTTGCTCTGCAATTTCTCTAATTAGACCGACGACGTCACCAATTTTGTCAGCTGCTTCAGAGAGTGATCTTACGTCTTTGTTTGTGGTTTCGGTTGTTTCTGATGTTTTCTTAACGATGTCGTCAGCTTTTTGTACCTGCATTGCAATTTCTTGCATTGAGGCTGAGAGCTCTGAGGTGGCTCCAGCGACTGTTTCTACATTTTCAGATGCAATGTTTGGTGATGATTTCATAGCATCAGAACTGCTTGCAGCTGATTGTGCTGCACCATGTAAGGTATCAGCTGAATTTTGCATTGAGACGGTTTGTTCTTCTAGAGAGGCTCTGATGTTTTTTTCGAGCTTTTCAAAATTACCCAAGATGGCGCCAATATAAGCTTGCTTTTGTGCTTCACGCTCATTTTCGGCCACTGCCTCTTTTTCTAAACGGGCGCGTTCAATGGCATTTGTCTTAAAGACGGATATGGCTTTTGCCATGTTACCGAGATTATCCGTGCGATTTTCCATTGAAATTTTGTGGCTCTGCTATCATGTGGGCCTAGCTGACAAAACTGAGCGCTGATTGTTTTTGAAATCATATAAGATAAGATAGCTGTTATCATAGCTAAGCTCAGCAAAATTACTGTATAAATCATAAATGAAAAGTTTTGATGTTCGGCATGATCAGCAGAAATGTGTATTAGCTCATCTGAAATAATATCTTCAACAACCTTTAATTCGTTTATTCTCTTTGTTGTGAGGGCGAACCATTCTTTTGCTGAGACGCTGGAGACATCCCCTCCAAATGGATTTTCATAAGCAAGTAGACGAATTTGTTTTATTTTCTTATTGGCATCGCCATTTAGAACATTCATGAGATTTTTCATTTGTTCTTTATTTGCGTGATGCTTGTATGTATCGAAATTTACTTTTTGATTAGCGACATAACCAACAAACCCTTTGTAAACGGCTTTGTTAAATTTACCTGCACTAAAGCCAGCTGCACCCATGGCTCTTTCTAATCCAGCGAATTCTTTTGCACGTAGGAAAGAGGTATAGATGATGAGCTCACGAATTATGTCTGCATCATTTGTGGCTTCTTCAAATGTTTCAATTAAGGTGAGTAGATTATCAATTAGCGGAGTGTAGTAGCCGGCCATGTCTTTTACAGACAGGGACAGGTTATTTATTTGGGTTCTTTTCGTCTCAAGTTTTGCGAGTGCGCTTTTGACTTCTTTTAGTGGTTTTTGGAAATGATAGAAGGTCAGATTTTTCTCTGAATAGGGTAGTTTTTCTATGAAAATCTTCAAGGTTTTATCTGTTGCTATACGGGAACCGGGAAGTTCGTTTGCAAAGTTTTGCTTTTTTGAGCCGATGAAGCCAGCTGAGTGGCCACGTTCGACTTGAAGTTGATGAACTAGATTTGCAATAGCTGGTGCAAGCTGAATGGCTTCAACAATATTATTTGCAGCAGTTTTTTTAATCCAAATATTTCGAAGTTCATCAGCACTTACCATTAATATCCCTATTAAGGGGATTAAAATTAAAAGTAGAATTCTGCGAGTAATTGTCAGTTTAGATATAAAGCGCATGATATAATTCCTTAAAGTACCAGTCCGTACAGTAACCTTCAGTACGGAGACTAAAATGATTGTGGTAAATAAGGGATTAATGGATGCTGCAATTTGTATTTTAATATTGCGGATTTTCTTTTATTTGCTTCAGAAGTATTAGAATTTACTCATTTTTAGGAGATTTTAAGAGGTTTTAACAGTTTTACGGACTGATTATTGACTTCAAATTTGTTATTACTTGTCGAAAAATCGCTCTATCTGGACTTTAGTCTAATCATTTTGTTGTTTTTTTTAGGCTAGTAGATGATTTTTATTTACTGGCCTTAAATATTCATTTTTTAATGACGCTGTGAATTGAGGTTGGAATTAGATTATTCTGGGTTAGCCAAATGCTTTTCCATCTCTTTTGCTGACTGCGATAATGGTTGAACGTGGGGCTAAATCTCCTCCATCAGGAAAGTGGCTGCCGCCTTTCTCACCTGGGTGCTGGATGCCAACAAACATGGTGGCTTTATCAACTGACCAGCAAATGCCTGTGACTTCACATTCTTTAGGTCCGACAAGAAATCTACGGATTTCTCCGGTTTTAGTATTACCAACAAGCATTTGATTATTGCCCATTCCTTCAAAATCGCCTTTGTTGGAATATTTGCCATCCGTTTGAATCCAGAGCATGCCCTTACTATCAAAGGCCAGGCCATCAGGTGAGTTGAACATATTTCCTGCATTGATGTTGGGAGAGCCAGCTTTTAGCTTTTCTTCTCTGTCCTCGGCATTAGCATTATGTACAGTCGGATTGCCAGCTAGCGCAAAAAGTGACCAGGTGAAGTTGGTTGATGTGTGATCTTCTTTTTCTGGGATCCATTTTAGTATTTGGCCATAAACATTTTTTTCACGTGGGTTTGGCCCCCCAACGGGGGTTTCGTCGCCACCTTTGTTTGGTTTTCTTCCTCTGTTTTTATTATTTGTGAGGGCGCAGAAACATTCTGCTTTCGCTGGGCTTGCTGCTACCCATTCAGGGCGATCCATTGTGGTCGCTCCGACTTTGGAGGCTGCAAGCCGGGTATGAATGCAAATTTCAGCTAGTGTCATGCCTGTTGTCTCTGGGTTGAGAGGTAGCCATGAGCCTTTTAAGTCATCATAAAACTTAGCGACATAAAGAGTGCCTTTGTTTAGGAGCTGGGATGTGGGTTTACCTTCTTCATAAACACCATCTGAGACATATTTATAGAGGAATTCACCGCGTTCATCATCCCCCATATAGACAACGACTTTGCCGTTGTTGGCAATGACGACTTCAGCATTTTCATGTTTGAAGCGCCCTAGGGCTGTTCTTTTTTTAATTGTCTTTGATGGGTCTTTGGGGTCAACTTCTACAATGTAACCATGGCGGTTTGCCTCGTTTGGTTCTCTTGAAATATCAAACCGCTGGTCGATCTGTTCCCATTTATAACCGCGCCCTTTTTTAGAAATTCCGTATCTTTTTAATGGGGGGCTTATTTCAAAGGCTTTATCAGATGATGTGAAATAGCCGTTGAAATTTTCTTCGCAGCTTAGATATGTGCCCCAAGGGGTTTTTCCATTGCCGCAATTGTTCCAGGTGCCGAGGGCCGTTAAACCGGCTGGGTCTGCTGTTGTTTTTAAAAGGTCGTGCCCAGCTGCCGGGCCTGTGATTTCTATTTCGGTTGTGGCTGTGATGGTGCGATTAAAGGGGCTGGCATTTATAATATGGCACTGATCAACAACTTGTTCGATTTCGAAAATCTAGATGCGATGAGCGGCCATGTTTCTAGCGATGTCATCGTCATTTTCGGGCTTTCCACTTTCTCTATTATTGTAGAACCATTTTTTGTTTGTGTATTCATTGTTTACTGCAAGGAGTGAGTGGTTCTCATGGGTGAAGAATGACATTCCATCATTATTGTCCCCAAATGAGCGGGATTGGGTTTTTGAGTTTCCCAATCTCTTATGATCGAACTCTGGCGCATCTGACCAGAGAGGGTCGCCCCACTTAACAACCGTTTTCCATTCAAACCCTTCCGGGACTGTGACCGTATCTTTTGTATTTGCGGGGATCTGTTTGAAACCGAATAGATCATTTGCAAATGTTGTTTCTGTCGTTTTGGCTGTGACTGGCGCTGAACTGAGGAGGAAGCTGCTTAAACCGAACGTGATGGCCCCTCCCATTACATCTCTACGTGTAATGGCTCTTTCTATAATATTTTCAAATTCGGTTTCCGTTGGTGGGGGAGAGATTAATTCATCAAATTCATCGAATGAAAGTTCGGTTGTTTTTTTCATTGCTTTAACTTTATCTCCAGTGAGGTCAGCGATCTTTTTATATTCGACTTAATATAGCGTTTCTGAGCAACAATTTAGTGACAGAAAAGATGCTGAAACATGGAAATGTTATGGCAGGAAGTTGTTTGTTTAGATGTTTACCAATGTATTGGATCATCGAGTGCCTTGCAGCATTTTATTTTACTATTGATGTTGTTTGGAATATTGGCTGTGAGTTTTTTTATCATCCAGGCATCTTCATATTCTACAGGTATGGGGTAGGGTGGGAGCACACCAATTTTGCCAGCGGTTGTGAAGCCAAAGCGTGAGTAGTAATTTGGGTCACCGTAAACAAGAACAAGGTTGACGCCACTTTGCATTAATTGTTCACAGCCAGCGTTGACGAGCTTGCTGCCGATGCCTTGTTTCATGGCCTTTGGTGCGACTGCCAAGGGGCCGAGAATTCTGGTTTCTAAATGTTGTTGGGTTTCTTTAATTTCCACCTTTGAAAAGGTTATATGGCCGATCAAGTCCCCACTT
>CAXIDO010000064.1:0-8777 GCA_964022745.1 uncultured Methyloligella sp.
ACCTTGCGTTAAAACAACAGTGTCCCCAAGAATAATAGTCTGTTTTGCAACATCAAACCGTGCCCATTCACTTGTGGCAGATTGTTTGTCTTTGGTGGTAATAAGCACTTTACCCTTGGCCTCAAGCTTTTTAACCTTGCCATTCGCGCCAGATTTAGCACCTGGCCGCGCATTGCCATCATAAAAAACTTCAAGGAATTTTGATCGTAGAACAAAGTCACCTTGCCTGGCTTTCACATTGCCACTGAAGAGAGCTGTTTTTTTAATATCATTGACCTTTAACTGGTCAGCTTCAATATCGATAGGCTGGTTCGAATCTCTTGAAAAACCACCAAATTTATCCGCCAAAGATTGGGCAAAAAGAGGAGAGGCATTCAAGCTTATAAGTGAGAAAAATACTAGAAAACATGCTGTAAACATTGAGAAAGAAGCCGAGTGAGAATAAGACTGCGCTGGCACATTGCTTTCATAACAATTTTTTTGAAATTTTGAAGTTTGAGTTTTTTTCAAAAGTTTCAACATTTTATGTCCTTAATATCAAGTCAATAGACTTGGGAATTATTTATATATAATCTATCTTGCAGCAATCAAAACCATGAACGATCTAGTGACTAGTCACTAGTCACTAGTTACTTGATCGTTTCGGAGTTTTAATCAGTCGAACCTTAACACGATCTTTAAACGTCACAATTTTACTAACGCCATCAATATGAACTCTGTCCGCCCTAATTGTACTTGATTCCATTTGTACATATACAGGTCTATCAGATGTAATAATCTGTTTTTTAAATGTTATTTCAGCGGTCTCAAGCTGAGCAATCATTCCATTCGGCGCTTTGATTTCTAAATCACCAGATAACTGCAACACTTCTTGTTTGGTGTTAAACACACCCTTACGAGCTTTTAGGAGAACAGTTCCGTTCTTAGGGTGGTCCAGCTTGCCATCAATCGTGTCCAAATGAAGAACATACGGAGAGTCAGATTTCTGTGTAGCTGTAGAAGCCGTTACCAAATAGGACCCTGCCTTTTTATCATGTCCTTCAAGGCGAGGGTTTGTCATTTTTAATTCATTCTTATTAACATCAATCTTTTCAACGCTGGCCTTTATATCCTTGTATTCAAATGAAAATTTACCAGTTGCAAAAAAAGCAAGGCAACAAACTAGTGACAATAAGGGAAGCAGCCGGCGCAAGATAAATACAGCGCGGCTATGGCGCTGGGCGCGTATAAAAGCTTGCTGCCTCTTTTTTGAAAGTTCAGCAACCTCATCACCGTCATGCGGTACAGGTAAGTTGCCAGGCGCACTTTTCCTATTAGAAGATGAGAAAGTCGATAAAATTTGCTGCATAAATCCTTGAGATGTCACTCTTTGAGATGTCATGAACGAACCCAACCCATTTGCAGCTTTCACCTCGAAATTAAGTAATCTCGAAATCAATTAAATATTTTAAGTTTCAGACTAAATTACTTTTATTCGACGATGATTATTTCACACATTTGGGCTTTTACCAAAAAAGAGCTTCTTAGATGCTTTAAGAATGAGCGAAGATATCACTCTCATCCCACCCAGCTAAATCAAGTTCAGCACGCGTTGGTAAAAATTCAAATGCTTTATTGGCAATTTCAAAACGATTTTCTCGTTTTAAACGCACAATAAGAATTTCCATTAATTGGTGGAGGTACAAAACATCAGACGCAGCATAAGCTTTTTGCGCGTCACTTAAAACTTCGGCTCCCCAGTCAGAGCTTTGCTGCTGCTTTGAAAGGTCAACAGAAATAAGTTCGCGTGTTAAATCTTTCAATCCATGCCGGTCCGTGTAAGTTCTCGTCAGTTTAGAAGCAATCTTCGTGCAAAAAACAGGTGCAGCCCAAATGCCGAGATATTGATAAAGTGCAGCCAAATCAAAACGGGCAAAATGATAAATTTTAACGAGTTTAGGGTCTGATAAAACAGCCTTTAAATTTGGAGCCGAATAATCCGTTCCATCAAATTGAACAAGATGTGCTGTACCATCGCCAGAAGAGAGTTGAACAACACATAGCCTGTCACGTAAAGGGTTTAAGCCAAGGGTTTCGCTATCAACCGCTAGCGCTCCTTTAAAATGAAGGTCATCAGGCAAGTCATTTTTGTGCAAATGAATAGTCATAAAACATCCCGCAGTCTTGTTTTTATAGTTTAGTAGTCTCGTTTTAATAGTGATATAATGAAACTCCTAGCACAAAACGTGTTTCTTGCCAGTAAGCAAAGCAATATTTTTATGAATAAACTCACCTTTGCGACACTAGAAACGCTTCACAAATCACTCAACTCACTTTATTTTGGCAAAGATTCTTAAAGGAGCGGCAAGATGAAAACTAAAGGTATCGTAACAATATTTGGGGGCTCAGGCTTTGTTGGTCGTCATTTAATTGGCCAATTGACCAAAGCTGGGTACCGCATTCGTGTTGCTGTTCGCCATCCTCAGCTAGCAGGTTTTCTCCAGCCACTTGGCGGTCTAAGTCAGATCGAGTTTGTCAAAGCAAACATACGAAATGAGAAATCCATCATAGAAGCCGTAGAAGGTGCTGATTATGTTGTAAATCTCGTAGGAATTTTAGCTCAATCAGGTAGACAAAATTTTAATTCTCTACATGTTCAGGGCGCCCGGTTAATTGCCATAGCAGCAAGAGAAGCCGGCGTTAAACAACTTGTGCAAATGTCAGCGCTGGGTGCCGATGAAAAAAGTTCGTCCAAATATGCTCGAACCAAAGCGCACGGAGAAGACGCCGTTTTAAATATGGAGCCCAACGCCATCATAGTACGCCCTTCTGTTATTTTCGGGCCAGAAGATGGCTTCTTTAACCTCTTTGCTGGCATGATGTCTGTCTTGCCAGTTGTTCCTGTTTTTGGAGCAAAAACCAAATTCCAGCCGATCTTTGTGGGAGATGTCGCCAGCGCTATTAAGGCCGCGATAGAAGGAAAAGCAAAGCAAGGCACCATTTATGAATTAGGCGGGCCTCAAATTGTTTCTATGAAAGAAGTGCACGAAAAAATAAAAACAATAACAGGACTTAAAACCTGGTTACTTCCATTGCCACTTTTTATCGCTAAAATCATAGCTCTGTTCACCTGGTTCCTGCCAAACCCTCCAATTACAGGTGATCAAATCAAACTGTTGAAAAAAGATAATGTTGTTAGCAACTTAGCTATGGAAGAACATCGCACTTACTCTGATTTAGTCGAAACACCACCTCATTCAATCGATGCCTGCGTCCCAACGTATCTAGATCGTTTTGAAACGGTAAACCACGGTAAAACTGTCTAAAACAGTGCAGATGCACAGTGGGCATCTGAAGCACCACTAAAAAACAAAAAACATCTAGTCCTAAAAGATGACTATTTCATATTTGAAGAAATGTTAGACTAAAGGCTTGATGTCGGATAAAAAACAGAGCATTATTACGCCATCCGAGGGGTGTTCTTTTTAGAACTGAGAGAGTTATCTAACTCAACCCTTTAAACCTGATCCGGGTCATGCCGGCGTAGGGACGGAAAAGATTGTTTGTATAATTTAAAACGAAATAATTTGTCTGGATATTTTTAAAAGACCGGACAAAGCTATAAGCAAGATCAAAGCGCTTTTTTGCTTAAAATATAATAAATTAGACAACAATCTGATCAACCGCTTTTTTGAAAAAGTGGTGTCTCCTCAGCCAAACATTACCAGATCAAAGCTCATTAAGTTCTGACGAAAAGGGGAGCAGTTCTATGGACTTGTCATTGGTATTGGCAAAAATTTTAGGTCTATATTGCTTGATAGTCTCCATTTCAATTCTATTAAACTATCAAAGAATACCTGTTTTGGTCCATGAGTTCGTTGAAAGTGAAGGGCTTAAATATATTGCAGGGCTAATCTCCCTAATCCTCGGTATCATCGTGGTAATCATCCACCCAATTATTTCATATGATTGGCGGCTAATAATTACAACATTCGGTTGGGGGGCATTTCTATATGGATTGGTGAACTTATTCATCCCAGAGCTTGCCCTGCAAATCATAAGATTAATAGGATCTCACCGTAATCTATTCATTCTCTTTGCGGTGGCTATTTTGCTATTCTCGCTAATTTTATTAGCTGAAGGATTTAACATCCCATTCATGAAGGCTCTAATCCCCATATAATAAAAAGCTGCCTTTGCTTATCAGTCTAGTTTTTCTATAGCGTTCCGCCTAAAAGTGGGTACCGGTTTTAGGAAAAAAGGAACGCTCTAATTCAAAATTAATTTACAATCCTTAGGTCAAAAAAATGAATATTCATACAGACAAAACAACGCTTCAAGATGTAACCACTGGTCCATTGCCAGCATCAAAGAAAATTTATGTTTCGCCCAAAGAAGCTCCAGATCTTGAAGTGCCAGTGAGAGAAATACAACTAAGTGAAGGCGCAAACGAGCCAAACGTACGCGTCTACGATCCATCAGGCCCCTACACAGATGAGAACATCGCTATCAATGTTGAAACAGGCCTGCCGCGCACAAGAGAAAGCTGGATCACAGAACGCGGCGGTGTTGAGCGCACTGTTGGCCGTGATATTAAACCGGAAGATAACGGCAATGTTGATGGTGCGCATCTCACACGAATGTTCCCTGTTGAATACAGCCCGTTTAATGGTCTGGACGGTGAGAAAATCACACAGCTTGAATTCGCTAAAGCGGGCATCATCACAAAAGAAATGATCTATGTTGCCGCAAGAGAAAATCTCGGCCGCGAACAAGCTCTTGAAAACGCACGTGAAAAACTAGATGAAGGTGAAAGCTTTGGCGCTGAATTACCTGAGCACATCACACCTGAATTCGTGCGCAGTGAAATCGCCAGAGGCCGCGCGATTATTCCATGTAACATCAATCACGCAGAACTAGAGCCAATGATCATTGGCCGTAACTTCCTCACAAAAATCAACGCAAATATCGGTAACAGCGCCGTGACGTCTTCAATCGAAGAGGAAATTGAAAAAATGGTCTGGGCCATTCGTTGGGGCGCAGACACTGTGATGGATCTATCAACCGGCCGCAACATTCACAACACCCGTGAATGGATCATGCGCAACTCGCCTGTGCCAATCGGCACTGTGCCAATTTACCAAGCTCTTGAAAAAGTAAATGGTGACCCGGTTAAACTTGATTGGGAAGTTTACAAAGACACCTTGGTCGAGCAATGCGAACAGGGCGTTGATTATTTCACCATCCACGCCGGCGTTCGCTTGGGGTATATCCACCTAACAGCTGACCGTGTCACAGGCATTGTCTCTCGCGGTGGCTCGATCATGGCGAAATGGTGCTTGGCACACCATAAAGAAAGCTTCCTCTACGAGCGCTTTGATGAGATCTGTGATCTGATGCGCAAATATGATGTGAGCTTCTCACTTGGTGATGGCTTGCGCCCAGGCTCAATCGCAGACGCCAATGACAAAGCTCAGTTCTCTGAGCTAGAAACATTGGGCGAGCTCACAAAAGTCGCGTGGGACAAAGGCTGTCAGGTGATGATCGAAGGCCCTGGCCATGTGCCAATGCAGAAAATCAAAATCAATGTGGACAAACAATTGAAAGAATGCGGCGAAGCCCCGTTCTACACATTGGGCCCATTAACAACTGATATCGCACCAGGCTATGACCACATCACTTCAGGCATCGGCGCCGCGATGATCGGTTGGTTCGGCACATCAATGCTTTGCTATGTAACACCTAAAGAGCACTTAGGCCTGCCAAACAGAGATGACGTGAAAGTCGGCGTGATCACCTACAAGATCTCAGCCCACGCATCTGACTTGGCCAAAGGTCATCCGGCCGCGCAAATCAGAGATGATGCCTTGTCACGCGCCCGGTTCGATTTCAGATGGGAAGATCAGTTCAACCTCTCGCTCGATCCAGATACTGCAAGAGGGTATCACGACGAAACTCTGCCAAAAGACGCTCATAAAGTGGCGCACTTCTGTTCAATGTGCGGACCAAAATTCTGCTCAATGAAAATCACCCAAGACGTGCGCGACTACGCAGCCAAGCTCAACGACAAAAACCAGGGCATGGCAGAAATGAGCGTAAAATTCCAAGAAATGGGCTCAGAAGTTTACCTTGATGCTGAAAAGGTAAAAGAAAGCAACAAAGAGCTCTAAGGGTTTAAAGCAACAAAATACGAAAAGCCCAGCCTTGGGCCAGGCTTTTCGTTTATTGGCTTTTCGTTTATTGATTTTTTGTCTGTTGACTTTGTGTTTATTTCTTTTCGAAACTGTTTCCTTAAATAGCCGCCCTGTCATAGTAAACCAGTCACAGAAAACCAGTCTCAGTACCCCCCTATAACGATAAATTTAACGAAATTTCTTCGCCAGAAAGCGAAGCAAGGAAAGTAAAATATGAAACAATTGATGCGTATTTCTTCAATCTTCAGATTGATTGTAACGTTTGTGATTTTAGTGTGTTTTAGCACGCCAGTTTTGGCCGGTGGGGCTGATGTGCTTGATGGCGAAATAACGAAGGATTCAAACGGGCGGTATACAGTGATAGCGACGATCCGACATAATGATGAAGGACTGGAGCACTTTGCCAACCATTTACAGGTCTTGACTCCCGACGGTAAGGTTATTGGTGCAATGTATTTTGTCGAGCCAAAAGTACATGAACAACCATTTGTGACGATTGTACAGTCAGTGAAGGTGCCTACAGGAGTACGTGAGCTACGTCTTCGAGCACATGATAAAGTTCACGGCTACACAGGTAAAGAGTTTAAGTTGAAAGTGCCAGAGTAAGAGACCAGGGTTCCTGAAAAGGTAACAGAAAGCAACAAAGAGCTTTAAGAGTTTTAAAAAGCAGAATATAAAAAAGCCCAGCCTAGTGCTGGGTTTTTTTCTTTCTCAAACATTCCGTGAATTTCTGCTTAGCAGAAGCAAAGAAATAGTTTTATTAATCGTGCAGTAGAACCGAATCGTGCGATTGTTTCGAACAGAAACAGCCTTAGTAAATAATTTAAGAAATTGATGCCAATGCCAGCGATTATTCAAATAATCTTAAGTAGATTGAAATTAGCAAGGCAAGAAATTCATATTACATCTTTTTTGCCCATATCAATTGCGCTTTCATTTATCTTGAGCACAGGCCCTAATTTAAACTTGTTTGTACTATCGCCAATAAAAAAGGAAACTTCATAGATTTATGGGTCTGTTTATGGAGAAGCTCACGCACTTTTTCCTAACTTGGAACAGTGGATTTTAAACGGGCTAGGCTGGCAATTTTTATGCTTAGCAACGGTAATATATTTCTTCGCTCTAAAAAGAAAAAAACCTCAACAAGTTTTCTGGTCCACTGCAGTTATTACCTTTAGCTTAATATTCATATACGATTTATTTTCTCAATTAATTTACGGTTCGCTTAGCATTGCAATTATTTTCGAGATCTCTATTGCATGTATGGTTGGAGCATTTCTAATTGGAATAATGTCACTTGCTTTACTAATGATCAGAGAGTTATGCGTTTACAATGAAACGTTCTCAAAAATCATTGGTTCATTTATTGCATCTTTAGTTGTAATCTCAAGCGGAGTTTTCACTTCCACTTTCATTTATATTATCACCGCCTTTTTTTATAATCCAATACCTGTAAAAATTGATACAATCTTTGCGTATCCAATTGTTGGGGGGTATGCACCAAAAGAGACATCAAACGGAAAGAACGGTGTAAAACCGTTTAAGTTAATAGATGTTGCTCTTGACGATGGATCTACTACTACTATTAGTCGGTATGGAACACTTAAAGCAAATTGGAGGTCTAAAGAACCATCGTTGGTTTTTGATGCCACAATATCTCTATTCGAAGGTTGCTATGCACCGTATAAATTTCCTAAAGCAAAACATTCAATACTGCTAAATGACATCAAGCAGTTAGATATTTGGTTTGATGAAGGGCCTGCTGATTTTAATACTATCAATACTCAAAATAATGAAGGCAGAATGTATCTTGATCAATTGAAACCAGCACTATTTTCAATTGAACGTGAAACAACATCTAAGTCCTTAAACTTTATTCAATCAATTGACAAAAACTCACGTTTAACCATCAGTAATACAAATGACCATTCAGCTTTCTACATGACTGCCCCGATTGTTGACACCAAAGGAAAGACGATTATTGAATCAAATCGTACTTTAATCATTAGAACTGATAAACAAGTAATTAAAGCCAAAGTATCGCTACCACAAAATTTATCCCCTACGAAAAAAGTGAAATGTTCCGCCATTTCAACAAAAAAAGCATTTTCAAAAGAAAAATTTACTCTTGAAAATGGAATAAATGTTGGAGCTCATGTCCGCATCAAAGCAAACGCAATCAAAAAAAACTTAATCAATCTTGATCCTTTGAGCGAAACTATCATTAGTGGAACTGCGGGACTAATATCTTTTAAGGGGCTTAATGAAAATAGTTTTATGCATGGTTCTCAAGGGTACATTAAGTTCATCAGATTTAAAGGTAACATTCAACTTCTCAAAGTTGATGGAATACAATCAAACATAAATGTATTTGACCGCTATTATGCTTTCGGCGATTTTAACGGATCGTACGAAACGAATGCACAATTGAGAATTGTTGGTCAGGCCAAAATTTTATCAAAAGAAAATCGGCGAATGAATCCTACTAAATGGGAAAAACTAGAATGGGAGGCTCGCACAATACTCATTTCCATATTTAGCGCACTAGTAATATTTCTTTGTAGCCCGATTATTTCCAGGCTAAAAAGCAATGCTCCATTCCAA
>CAXIDO010000065.1:0-8597 GCA_964022745.1 uncultured Methyloligella sp.
ATTTGCGTATTCACAATTAAATAGTTTACAAGCCCGCTCAATGGCTAATTCTTCTGCTTTATCAACGAAATGACACCCACCATAATAGCGCTTCCCCGGATAACCTTCAGCGTATTTATTTGTCATCAAAGAGCCTGAGGCTTGAAGCACGGCGTTTGAGACAATGTTTTCTGAAGCGATCAGTTCGATCTCATCTCTTTGACGGCCATATTCTTCTGTAATGGCGCTGTATATAGCTGGATCACTTTGTTCTAGGTTTTGTGTGAAAATAGATGTCATTTCAGACCTTTCCTGTTCAAACCCTTATGTTGGTATCGGCTGGTATGGCACTTTAGTTTTGCCATTTATGGATGAGCTAAATTTTGATCTTTTGCTCAAAACCAGGTTGCTGGTGGGTTTGATCTTTTTAAGCTCTCTTTTGTCTTTCTAGAGCCTTTATTGAAACGAGCCCTTCTCTAGCATGCTGTTTCATGGACAACAAGACTGCACTTTGTCTTTCATAGGGAAATTTCAATCAAATTATGATTTTGGATAAATGTTTTTTATATAACAATGCTTTTCAATGGCTGTTCGCATGTTCAGATCCACTAAAACTATTAGTTTTGCTCTAGCGATATGCGACGTTTTAACTTTTTTACTGCGAGATTTGTCATATGCTCTTTGGTGGCTTTTGAGGGACCAATGACTGTTGCTTCCAATCCTGTTTTTGCGTCTATTGCCGTCACTTTTTGACTATGACCAACAACTTGAAATTCAAGATAAATCTCTCCAGAACGGTTTAAATTGTTCGCCATCTTAACTCTCATATTCTCTTTGAAATAGCGCTTAAGCGTATATGCCCCACAGGATAAGTATAAGTAGATTCTTTAAATTTAAAAAGCATGTGATTTTTAAATAGAAAAGGCTGCCTCTGAATACTTCTAAGGCAGCCTTTAAACTTTAAACATGTCTGAATTTAGTAGTTAGATGCTGTTGCACCTACACCGTCTTGTTTATAAAGGTCACGGCGGAAATGTACTGTTCCGTCCCTAGTTGCCCAAGATGTTACATATACAAAATAAACCGGAGCTCGTGTTTTTAAGCGAACATCTTTACGTTCGCCGTTCGTTTGCATTTTATCAACACGCCCGCGGCTCCAGTCTTTGTTATCTTTCAAAAGCCATGTTACCAGCTGTTTTACATTTTGCACACGGATACAACCTGAGCTATTTGCTCTTAGATTACGGCCAAATAAGCTTTTTGATGGTGTATCATGCATATAAACCGCGTGTTTATTGTGAAAATTAATTTTCACAAAGCCCATTGAATTATCTTTCCATGGGTCTTGGCGATAGCGATAGTTATAAACCGAATTAGAATTCCAATTGATTTTTCTAGGATCGACTTTACGCCCACTGCCATCAATCGCAGAGATTCTAAACCGCTCTAAAAGGTCGTATCTGCCACGTTTAGCTTCAGATCGTGCTTTTGGTACCAAATCTTTACGAACAATACTTTGAGGCACATTCCAATAAGGATTAAAGTTGATTTCGTGAATTTTACTGCGCAGGCGCGGTGTTTGTCTGTCAATTTTACCAACAACTGCTGCATGGCGAGACACAATGCGTCCATTTTCAACCACTTCAATTTGCTGAGCTGGCACATTGACTGCTACATATCTTTTGGCTGTGCTTCGTGTCAGTCCATTGAGACGAGCGATGTTTGTACGTAATTGGCGCAGCCTCACTGAAGCAGGCACATTTAGGGCCATTAATGTTCTTCTATCCACTATGCCGGATGGTGTCAGCCCATGGCGAACCTGAAATCTTTTAACGGCGCGCTCTACGTAATAGTCATAAGTTGAATAGCCAGAACTTTTCTGCAGGTCACCAGTGAGTTCCAGGCGTTTGCGTAAAAGAGCTACTATTTGACCGCTGTGACCTGGTCCCATTTTCCCTTTTGGCATTGTGCGCCAGCCACCAGCAGATACAATTGCTGCGTAGCGCTTTACCGCTTCCTTCATGAGGGGAATATTTGCTTTATCGAGAGTTGGGAACCCTTTGGGGGGATTTATCTCCCACTCTCTGGCGGCTGACCTGTCGAATGTTTGGTTCCAACCGCCCCCATCTTCGTTGCCACCATACCAACTGTCATAAGCTTGTGCTACGCCGCTTTGCGAGAATGCTAGCAACCCAGTTAAAGTCAGTAATTTAGCGAAATTAGCGCTTTGTTTTTGCAGTGTATTTCTCTTTTTCATTCTTTTTAAATGTCCAAGCATTTGTGAATAATTTAAAAGTTATGATCTCTATCTTTTCTGAGCGATTTACCTTTTAAACCTCACAGAAAAATTAATAAAAGCCAGCACACTGTATTAAACTGTTTTCTTTGGCATTTCATATAAGTCAGCTTGTATATATTTCAAGACAGACTTAATGCATGACAGCGTGACATATTTAAAAGATATATTTGCATGAGTAAATTGTAGTTTAAAACGTTCAATTTAATCATACAGCTTTCTATCGTAGTTTACGTCTCTATCAAATGTTTTCCAGTCACAATTCTGCGAGCTAAATTTAAAGATTTGTTAACTTAAACTACCCGAAAAATAGTTAAAGTTCATTAAACATTCAGCTTCAGCTTCATATTGTGTGCATTTGTTGTTCAAAACTTACGCCACGGTCAGATTGTACTCTATATTTACATTTCCGCATGTGAGGGAATTTGTACAAATTCCTTAAAAAAAGACAAGCTCAAACACAGCGCTTAATATTTAAATTATAGAACATGTGACATTTTAGGCGTTTTTATGTTTGGAATGGATGAATATTGCTTTATTTTATCTCACGAGCGTTTTTTCGTACTTTTTTAATTACGCTTCAATTGCCCACTAGCAACCGACTTTTTTGTGGCGCTTCAGATTGCCCACTAGCAACCGACTTTTTTTAGTGGCGCTTCAGATGCCCACAAAACATCCGCGCTTTTTTGGCTGCGCTTCAGGTTGCCCACAAGCAACCGCGCAAAGAATAACCCCGGTGCCGTTAGGCAACCGAGGTTATTTGGACGTTGAGACTTTTGATATTTACGTTTAAAACTCTACAAACGGAACCTAATTTGATCCGTCCAATAGCGTTCTAATTGTAAAAGAGACTTGTTAACCTCAGAGAGGTTTCCTTCAGAAATCCCAGCCACCTTTTCTAGTGCATTGAGCTGACGCCCATACAAACCATTAATGATGTCGCAGACTTCCTGTCCCTTATCAGTTAACTTCACCCGTACCGAACGGCGATCTGAGTCTGAGCGTTCATGATGAATATATCCCATATCAACAAGTTTCTTAAGATTATAAGAAACGTTAGATCCTAGATAATATCCACGAGAACGTAGTTCTCCGGCCGATAGCTCGCTTTCACCAATATTGTATAAAAGCAAAGCCTGGATGCTATTAATTTCTGAACAACCGTTCCGCTCAAACTCATCCTTGACGACGTCAAGAAGGAGACGGTGCAGTCGTTCAATCATTCTCAGAGATGACATGTACTCACCTTTCAGTGAGTCATCCACTTCTGAGGTCTCTAATTCCGGCTTATTTTGGGCATAAGTCATTTCTGCCTCATTTGTTGTTACGCCTACCCTGTAGTGACAGTAGCTAACATAGCGAGAAGAGACTAAAATCCGATTAAATAACGCCCTTAATTTTAAGTTAAATTTTTTCGCATTTATCTAAAAATGTAACAAAATTTGCGATAAATGCTGTTTAATTTGTGCAATTTGGCTGATTTTACTGATCAACCCCAAATTCACGGGGGGGTAAGTTTAATTTTTCTTCGTGAGTTTCAATAAAATACTGCTCAACCATTTCTTCCGAAACCTCTTCTAGAGTGGCTGGTTGCCAAACAGGTGTAGTTTTATTGATAAGTTTAGCTTCAATGGCGGGTAAGAAGTTTTCCCCTTCGATAAAATGATTAGCAAGCGTCAAATCCTGTCGCAAAGTTTGGTCAACGCCCATGCCTTTTGATTTCTGGATCGCTTTCAGCGTTACCTTTAGACTTAGAGGACAAGCTTCTTTCATATTATCAAGAGCTAGAAGTGCCCATTCTTTATTTTCTGGTTCATCTTCACTCACCTCAATCAAAGCTGTAATGATTTCTTCGATTGTTGGTTTTGAAAATACTCTGGTGATGAGCGGTTCTTTTGCTTCAATATCACTTATTTCACGATCATTGGCTTTAATTACCTGGTTCATATCATCAAGCAATCTATCGACCGGCTCTGCCTCTCTAATGGCTTCTTTGATAATTTCAAACTTATCCCCATCGATGCAAAATTCTATGAGCCCCAAATATACGGCTTCATATCTGTTCACAGCTGAGCCTGTTAGCCCAAGGTAAGTGCCGATTGCGCCTGGCATATTTGCCAAAATCCGAGTTGCAGCAATGTCCGGGAATAATCCTATTTTTACCTCCGGCATGCTCCAGCTATAATTTTCACCGGCAACGATATGAGTTCCATATTGACTAATACCGACGCCGCCGCCCATAACAATCCCGTTAATTAATGATACAAGCGGCTTTGTATAACATTCTATGGCCCAAATTGTTTCATATTCATTTTTGAAGCAATTAAGTGCTGCGCTATTACTTTTCTTAGCTTCTTCAAAGACTTCTTTGATGTTTGCACCACTAGAAAAGAATTGGGCATCCTCTGATTGGATAATGATTGTATAAATATCGGGGTCTTCAACCCATTCTTTATAGGCCCCAATGAGCTTTTGGCGCATTGCAACATTTATGGCGTTTCGCTGCTTTGGAGCATTAATGGTGACTAACCCCAAGCGATCTTGTTTTTCACAGGTCAAATCTTCACAGTCACTATTGGTCAGCGTAGCATCTATATTGTGCATCATTATCTCAACTCGTTTGATGTTTTAGCTCGTTGAGCTATACATGAAGAGCTTTAAACCTGAAAGAACCTTTTTATGAAATCCCTTTTGCGTATGGTCATATTTTTTGTGTCCTTACTCTTTTTGCCAGACCCGCTTTTTGCAAAGATAGTTGAGGAGCCCTTAAAAGCCTCTCACTCAAAGCAGCGGCAAATAATAAATGTTGCAGATATGTCTTCACGCCAACAACAGGTCCTGAAAGAATGGATTTATATTGCTCAGACGAATGATCCAGCGGCAAAGCAAAAAAAACTGGATGCCCAGCGCTCCAAAGAGGGCCTTCGTATTAAGAAGAAGAAAGATTTTTTTAAATCAAAATCCCCGCTTCCAACAATCCAGATGCCTACTGACTGGGATGGGAAGGTCTCTTCTCCGCCTGTAACAAAAGATAAAACCAAAGCCAAAACTCGAAAAAGCACAAGAACAAAAGCGTCTCCTCGTCCTCCAATTCCGGCTAAAAAGCCTAATTTGCGCCGTGTAAAGAAGACGAAAGATGGTGCCATTTATGAAAGTCAGACTTATCGCAAAGCCCCTTTGACGAAAAATTCTAAAGACATTCGGGCGCTTGGTAATCCGAAGGTGGCACGCCCGCCTGGTTACTCGCCGAAAACCAATCTCTTGTCAAAAACAGTTAGCCTGCCTTTGCCACGTTTAAAACCGAAAGGATTTGACCAAAAGAAACAGGCTCAGCGTTTAAAGATTGAAAAGAGCCAAAAGACTGCAGAGAAACGAGATCAGTCCAATGACAAACAGGACGAAACGACCGATGGTAAAATTCAGAAAACTGCATTTATTGTGCCTCCACCTGTGACTTTTTGGGAGCCTAAGGAGATTCAAGAAGCACAGCTTGTTTGTCAGGTCCTTATGAAAGGGATTGATGCTACGGTTAAGCCCATTAAACCTATTCGGCGCGGCGCTTGCGGGACACCGGCTCCCCTAAAGCTTAAAGCTGTTGGAGAACATAAGAGCGAACACAAAATTAAAATTAATCCGCCAGCAACACTCAATTGCCAATACACAGCAAGATTTGCGAAATGGGCCAATGAGAAATTGCAACCCTTAGCAATGAAACACCTAAACAGCCCGGTTGCTATGGTGCATAATGTAGCATCATACTCTTGTCGTCACCGTTACAATGATAAGAAACGCAAACTATCAGAGCATGCTTTGGCAAATGCGCTAGACATTGCCGGGTTTACCTTAAAAAACGGAACGATAGTTTCTGTTTTAAAACATTGGGATGAAGAGGGAGATTTAGGGGCATTTTTAAAAGCTGTACACGCCTCTGCATGTGAGAGCTTTGTTGTTGTTCTTGGTCCTGAAGCTAATGAAGCACATAAAAATCATTTTCACTTTGATATTGGGCGATATAAGGTTTGTGAATAATTCAACAAGACGCAGATTTTACAAATAGGTGCAACTATGCATGCCGTTATCTTTGAAGTTGAACTGAAAGACGGGAAAAAAGAAGATTATCTTGCTATAGCTAAACGCTTAAGGGAACAATTGGTCACTGCCGAAGGGTTCATTTCAATTGAACGGTTTCAATCTCTGGTCAATGAGGGCAAATTGCTTTCACTTTCTTACTGGGAAGATGAAGCCTCTATTCTCTCCTGGAAAGCAAATTTAGACCATAAGGCCGCTCAACTCCAAGGCCGCTCCAGTATATTTAAAGATTATCGCATTTGTGTAGTGAAAGTTGAGCGAGACTATTCGATGGCAACAAGCGCTCTTTCAGCTGCGACGTAAGCTCGCATTTATCCCATAAAACTCTGGGCCGTAGACTTATAAATTGCCTAGTTTTTTAGCAATTAACCAAGATTATTTCGCAAATATTCACCACTAATTGTATGTCTTCTCTCTTCGTTCAGTCTGAAGTTGTGCTAAACTCTTGCAAATTGTTACGATACGAGCAATCCTTCTCATAAAAACAACCTATAAGAGAAAATACTTCAGGCTTATGACACAATTCCCTTCCCGTACATTCCCTCGCACTCGACTGCGCCGCAATCGCAAGACCCCTTGGGCGCGTAATTTAGTTAGAGAAACAAATCTAACTCCCCATGATTTGATTTGGCCGCTCTTTGTTATCGAGGGGCAAAATGAACGAGAAGAAATCGCCTCAATGCCCCATGTCGAACGGCTTTCAATTGACGTTGCTGTAAAGGAGGCCAAACAGGCTGCAGACCTTGGCATTCCTGCGATTGCTCTTTTTCCCAATGCTGATCCGGCAAAACGCTCTGAGTTGGCTGAAGAGGCATTTAATCCTGACAATCTCATATGCCGCGCGGTGAGTGAAATTAAATCTCATGTCCCCGAAATTGGCATCATCTGTGATGTTGCACTTGATCCTTACACCTCTCATGGACATGACGGTATTCTCATTGATGAAACTATTGACAATGACCGTACTGTTGAAATTCTCATCAAGCAATCTCTTGCACAATCAAAGGCCGGTGCGGATGTAATTGCGCCTTCAGACATGATGGATGGCCGGATCGGTTCTATTCGAGATGCATTGGAAGCTGAAGATTTTAAAAATGTGCAAATCATGGCTTATAGTGCCAAATATGCGTCTGCATTTTATGGCCCTTTTCGGGATGCGATTGGATCCAATGTTAACTTAAAGGGTGATAAGAAAACATATCAAATGGACCCTGCTAACAGAGATGAAGCTTTGCAAGAAGTAATGATGGATCTCAGTGAAGGGGCTGACATGGTTATGGTCAAGCCCGGTATGCCCTATCTTGATATGGTGCGTAGTATCAGTGATGAGTTTAAATGTCCGACCTTTGTTTATCAAGTCTCTGGTGAGTATGCTATGCTTCTAGCTGCCAGCCAAAATGGATGGCTTGATCAGCAACAAGTAATGATGGAAAGCCTTACTGGTTTTAAGCGTGCAGGAGCTGCTGGCATTTTGACTTATTTTGCAAAACAAGCTGCTGAAAAATTACACCAAACATAAATGACGTAGATTAAAATCAGGATATATCTTTTGCTGTCTTATCTGCCTGAAATTTCAAATCCCCATATGTGGGTCACATTCATTATCATTTGCGGTGCGATACTACTCTTCGCAAATGATCGCATTCCTCTTGAGTTAAGCTCAACTGGAGTTGTCGCTGTATTACTGGTTTATTTTGAACTCTTTCCAATTCTCGGGAGTGATGGTGAAAACCAACTTGGTGCTTCGCAATTGTTGCAAGGTTTCGCGAACCCCGTTGTTTTTGCGATTATGGCTTTACTGGTTGTAGGGCAAGGGCTCTATAATACTGGCGCGCTTGAAGGCCCTGCGAATGTGATCGCTAAGCTTGGCCGTATTGGGCCCTGGCTTGCTTTTGCTGTTGCATATATTATCGCCGGCACGGTTTCAGCTTTTATGAATAACACGCCAGTTGTGGTCATCTTCATTCCAATTATTACGGCAGTTGCTGCCAATATGGGTATGAACCCTTCTCGTTCCCTGATGCCTCTTAGCTTTATTTGTATTCTTGGTGGTATGACTACCCTGATTGGCTCTAGTGCCAACTTGATCGCTGCGACAATAGCTGAGCAAAACGGTATCCCTAAAATTGGATTTTTTGATTTCACGATCCCCGGTTTGTTTCTTGCCAGTATTGGTGCGCTTTATGTTATTTTTATCCTCCCGCGCTTCATGGGTGCGAAAGAAGATGAGGGT